>JBCBVA010000001.1:0-167475 GCA_039817825.1 Cyanobacteria bacterium J06642_12
CACTGCGGACATTTCAGCTATGTCCATCCCTGACTATGCTTAGAAACTTCTGTCCTAACTGAAATGGCAAACGCTATTTGTCCATCCCTGACTATGCTTAGAAACTTTTGCCCTAACTGAAATGGCAAACGCTACAGAATCTGCTTCACCCTTTCCGATCTAAGAACGGCCTGTCGTTGATGTACCATTTTGGACAAACAAAAACATCTACCAGTGCATACACTGACTTTTTCGAGAAGGCATAGTATAAATTATGAATGGCCAGTAAAAATACTGACTCATCCCCAAACAACGTTGCCACTTAGGCCATTCAGGCGACATCCATTATTTCGCGAAGGGTTATTTTCATGCACCAGTCCCCCTCTCCGCAGTCCTCTCTGATTTTGGTAATTAACGACTGCGCTGGTCGGCGGGCCCTGCTACTAACCGAACAACGCTACACTCTGGGTCGCGCGATCGATTGCTCAATCCGTCTCTTCGATCGCCACGCCTCCCGCCAGCACGCTCGCCTCTATCGCGTAGGCATATCTGGCTTAGCTCAACAATATCTAGCACTCGATGGCTTCAGTGCCAGCCAGCCCAGCCACAACGGACTGAAGCTGAACGGCCAAGTCACCCGCAGTCGGCTGCTAAAAATCGGCGATGTCCTGCGTTTCGGTCCGCAAGCTAGCGCATTACTCTTATCGACGGACGACGTAACTCCCGATGAGTTAGATAAGTGGATGGCGGCATTTGCGGCCATCCAATCGGTCGATCGCAAAAATGACACAGCTATGGCCCACTTGCCTTAGCGAGAGGCCAGCTCTCCCTCTCCCAACACGTCTCCTAACGCGGAAGTGGGGGATGCAAGTCCGACTCCAAAACTACAGCGCTCCGGCTGCCGTACAGTCAATCACCCCACCCTGATGGCTGGTGATGTTGAGGGCGCGCAATACCGGTAGACCTGCTGGCCCGTCAGGATAGTCGATCGCACTCACCGCGCCATTCCCTTGTTTGAAATACCAAAAGGCATCGGGAGCTAAGTTCAGCAGTTTGCACAAAATCGCTTTGTTGACGGCATCGTGAGCCACCACCAACCCCGTCGCAGTATCCCCAACCGCCGCCGTTTGGTGGACGAGCTGCTGCCAAGCGGTAAACGAGCGCTCCCACACCTGAGTCAGGTTTTCCCCCTCCGGCATTTGCACCACTGAGGGGGTGGCCTGCCAAACAGCTAATTCTCCGGGGAACTGGGCTTCGATCTCGCTATCCAGCAGTCCCTCCCACAACCCGTGGCTAATTTCCTGTAGGTCATCGATCGGGATTAGACCTAGGGGTGGATCGATGGCTTGGGCACTGGTGTTGCTCTGCAAAATAAATTCCGCTGTTTTCCAGGGGCGTTTGAGAGGACTGGAAAACGCAATATCGAGCGTTTGCTGCTGCAGAAATTGACCGGCCAGCCGCCCCTGCTCTTCCCCCGTTGGGTTGAGGGGGATATCACGCTGTCCTTGAAAGCGCTTCTCTTTATTCCATTGGGTTTCGCCGTGGCGAACCAGCAACAGACGCATACCGCCTTTGCTGGGCGGCAAGCAATCCCCGACATGGTTGGTGAGGTTGAGGGATTCGATCTGAGCCCGCTCGTCCAATCCGTTGAGGAAATTCAGAATACTGATGGAGCAGTTGTTCATCCCAAACTGCTGGAAGGTCAGTGCCTCTAGGCCCAGCGCCGTACCCACTAATGCCCGGTTAATGCCGCTATGGGCGACGATCAGAATGGTCGGGGACTGGCCATCCTCGCGCTGCAACGGCTGACTGCTCAACCACTGCCAAAATTCAGTAGCCTGCTGCCACAAATCCCGCAGCGGGTAGCGATCGCCCATTTGCAACTGGTGGGGTTGCTGACGCCAGAGGGCAAAGTCGTCGGGATACTGCTCTCGGATTTCATCAAAAGTCATGCCCTCCCAGTTATAGAGGGCAATCTCTTTGAGTAATGGAGAGGATTGCACCGCCACAGATTGACCGGCACCATTCAGCTCCGTCACGATCGCATCGGCAGTTTGGCGGGCTCGCTGCAGAGGACTACTACAGACAAAGTCGAACGAAAGATCCTGTAGAGCCTGACCCGTACAGACCGCTTGACGTCGCCCCCGTTCGGTCAATACAGCCCGATCTAACAGGCCCTGAAACCGGCGCTCTAGGTTATACGTGCTTTCGCCATGTCGAACAATTGCAACTCGAACTGATGGCCCCATACCCTTCCAAACCCCAGAAGAACGTGCAGATTGTAACGTGATGGATCGCTGTCTGCTAAATTCTGCCACTCACAGTTGTCAGCAGCACCGGAACTGTACGGTAAACGGCCAACGTCAGCACGACGGAATCAGCGATCGCGTCTCAAGCCAAATGGTATTTCATCATCCACAAATCGGTGTCAATCCTCACTGAAATTCTGCATTTCTGTCAATGTTGACTAGCCAATATTCAGATATCCCAGTGCGAGCAATCCGCCTCTCTCTTGTCCCTACAGCTTTTGAATGGGAGCGAGACGCGGATCGAGGATTTTTTGCTGGCCCAAACCGGTGAATTTGACGGCGAGCGATACTTTATTGCCCACCCCGAAAACATGGGTGACCTGGCCCTGACCAAACGAGCTATGGTCCAGTTTGTCTCCTACCTCCCAGTTGACCACCGTGCGATTTTTGGGACGTACTCCGGTAGACTTCACCTGCTCGCGATCGCGGATGCTGCGCCGCCCCATAGCGGAGTCCTGACGACGCTCGGGCAGTGGATCGGACAGCGGCAGCATCGAGTCTTTGGGCAGCTCGGTCAAAAATGGAGACGGCAAGCTCAGCTCCCGTCGACCGTACAGACGGCGGGCTTCAGCGTGGGTGATGTAGAGCTGAGCCTCGGCGCGGGTAATGCCGACGTAGCACAGACGACGTTCTTCTTCTAATGCCTCGGGGTCATCCTGCGAGCGGAAGTGGGGGAATAGTCCTTGCTCCAGCCCGACGAGGAACACAACCGGAAATTCTAGCCCCTTGGCGCTGTGCAACGTCATCAACGAGATACTGCTGCCTTCCTCCTGCAAGTCTTCTAGATTGCTACTGAGGGAGGCTTGGGACAGATAGGCCGACAGCGTCGGATCGTCGGTTTCCTCCTGGAACTGCTGGATGGCGTTGAACAATTCCTTGATGTTTTCGAGGCGACTTTGGGATTCATCGTTGTTTTGCAATTCCAAAGCTCGCACGTATCCCGACTCGTCCAGTACCATTTCGAGTAACTGCAGGACACTGGCCGTCTCTGCTTGTGCCCGCCAATTTTCCACCATACGGACAAATTCCAGCACGCTCTTGCTGCTGCGCCCGACCAGGCTTTTGACCGACGTATCGTCCGAAAGAATCTCCCACAGCGGCATCCCTAGCTGCTGAGCAGCATCCTGCAGCTTGCTGACGGTGGACGAACCGATGCCCCGACGCGGGGTGTTGATGATGCGACCGAGGCTGAGGGTATCGGCATCATTGTTAATCAGCTTGAGATAGGCCAGGACGTCTTTGATTTCGCGGCGATCGTAGAATCGCAATCCACCAACTACGGTGTAGGGCAGCCCCCAACGCATCAGGGCTTCTTCAAATGGCCGAGATTGGGCATTGGTGCGGTAGAGAATGGCAAAGTCGCCGTAGGATCGAGCACTGTTCTCCTGAATAAAGGCTCGAATTTGCCCCACCACAAAGTTGGCTTCGTCCTGTTCGTGCTCCGCTCGGTAATAGCGAATTTGCTCCCCCGCTTCGCGAGTGGGGCGCAACACCTTATCAATCCGTTCGCTGTTGAGGGAAATCAGGGCATTGGCAGCTTCCAAAATATTGGCACTGGAGCGGTAGTTTTCCTCCAGCTTCACGAGCGTGCGGGTGTCGTCGTCCGGCAACCCATCCCCAAAATTGTCTTGGAAGCTCATCAAGATACGGTAATCAGCACCGCGAAATGCATAGATCGACTGATCGCCATCCCCGACAGCAAACACGGAGCGATCGCGCCAATCCCACTCTGCCCGTGCCCGCCCGTTCGTAGTCAGCAGACGAATCAACTCGTACTGGGTGTGGTTGGTGTCTTGATATTCATCCACCAGAATGTGGCGGAACTGGCGATGCCAGTAGTCCAGTACTGGCTCGTTTTGCCGAAACAACAGCATCGGCACCCAGATCAGATCGTCAAAATCGAGGGCGTTATTTTCCGCCAATATGTCTTGATAGCGGCGATAGACGTCGGCAATGGTGCGACCGCGAAAGTTGGATTCCTGTTTCTCGAATTCGCTGGGCGTCCACCCCTGATTCTTGGCGTTGCTGATGACGTAGCGTACGGAGCGGGGGTTGAATTTGCGATCGTCCAGCTCCAGATCCCGCACCACGATTTTCTTGACGGCATCATTGGAATCCGAGTCATCAAAAATCGAGAAGTTCTGCTGCCATTGACGACCGCGCTCATCCTGGAATTTAGCAATATCGAAGCGCAGAATGCGGGAACACAGGCTGTGAAACGTGCCAATCCACATGGGCTTGATCAGGTTCTTGTACACCTGAGATTTCAGCCGCGTTTGCTCCAGTGGAGACAACTCTGTGAGGGGCTTACCAAATTGATCCTCTGCCCGTTTTTCTGCAAACAGCTGCTCGATGCGCAGTTTCATCTCCCGCGCCGCTTTGTTAGTAAACGTCACCGCCATGATGTGCTCGGGGTTGACCCGATGGTTGAGCACCAAACTGGCAATGCGGTAGGTCAGTGTTCGAGTTTTACCGGAACCTGCTCCGGCCACCACCAACATCGGGCCTTCGTAGTGGGCAGCGGCTGAATGTTGGGCGGGATTGAGATGGCTGAGGTCGAGGCTAGCGGTGGTGGATGTGCCCATACTTCTCTGATGTCAAACGCTGAGTATGCCTCATCTTACGGGGAGCTAGTCGGGGGGCTGCTGTTCTTTCAGAATAAGGTTGGGTTTGGGGCACAAACTGCAACAGCACGCTTACCAGTACCTACTCCCTCTCAAGCGATCGCTGGCAAGGCTGCTCCCCGTCCAGAGCGGATGGCAGGCGCAATACTTTTCACATCAAACTGCCTCGTTTCAGGCCAAGCCATCTAGGATAGAGCAATCTCTCTCAACCCATAAACCATGCCGGATTTACGCGACACCCTCTCGTCCTCCATTCGCAGCCAAGGCAAGCTCTTTTCCTATTTACTCGCCCCAGAATCCTATTTACTAGCAGCAGGCTTGCTATCGGGAATGGTGAGCGTATTGCTCATCACCCTGAATGGCATCGCTATCCACTGTGTGCTCACCTCCTGCAGTGCGTTAATGGATGACAGCAATAATGTGCAGTCCTGGCTGTTGTTTGAAGGACTGACGGTATTTTTCATCACATTCTGCATTATTCCATTGATGAAATACAGAACGATTCGCAAGCAAAGATATTGATACTAATGGTCTTCTGATTTCACCTGATTACGACGAATGACGTAATTTATCAATCCGTAGGCCAAAAAGAACCACAGAAATGCTGAATCAGAGATTTGCCCGGATATTAGCAGCCAGCAAAAGAATGCGGCACTGGCGTATTGAATAATATTAGGCAGCAGCGTTTTAACAGTCATCTAGAGAGCCTATAGCTATATATCAGTGGGCCTAGCAAAACCGTTCTACACCGACAGATAAGACTGAACCGTGGCCTCATCCATCTCGCTAGTGAGCCCTTCCATGACCAAACTACCGTTCTCGATCAAGTAATAGTAGTCGGCCAAGCTTTGGGCAAATTGGAAATACTGTTCCACCAACAAGATGGCCACCCCTTGCTCTTTTTTAATCTTAGTAATTGCCTCTTCAATTTCAATAATGATCGATGGTTGAATTCCTTCTGTTGGCTCGTCTAGCACCAACAGCTTCGGCTTTGCGACCAAGGCGCGGGCGATCGCCAATTGCTGCTGTTGTCCTCCACTCAAATCCCCGCCATACCGGCCCAAAAAATCTTTCAGAACCGGGAATAACTCGTAGACAAATTCGGGAATCGTTTTAATCGTGCCTGCCGAAGCTTCTAACCCAACAGCTAAATTCTCCTCCACTGTCAGCTTGGGAAATATTTCTCGCCCCTGGGGTACGTAACCAATGCCAGCACAGGCTCGTTGGTAAGGCTTGGACTTGGAAATCGTATCCCCATCCAACACTAGCGACCCCGATCGCTGCCGCAGTAACCCCATGATGGTTTTCAGGGTGGTCGTTTTGCCCATACCGTTGCGACCCAACAAACACACCGCCTGACCGGGCATCACCTTAAACGATAAGTCGCGAATGATGTGACTCTGGCTGTAGTAGACATTCAGACCGTTAACATCCAGCAGGGGTTGGGTCGCAGTCGCAGTGGCAGTCATTATTTCGGTATCCAATTAAGTCTTCGATATCCAATTCTGATGATGTCTCGTCGATC
This sequence comes from Cyanobacteria bacterium J06642_12, assembly GCA_039817825.1. Classification (GTDB taxonomy): domain Bacteria; phylum Cyanobacteriota; class Cyanobacteriia; order Thermostichales; family PCC-7336; genus PCC-7336. The sequence continues at coordinate 6,438 of JBCBVA010000001.1, forward strand.
GCAGCTCGGTCATTTGGCATGTCCCAACGGCTCTGAGGAAAGCTGGGGTGATAGTGACAAGGGAAACTGCAGGGGAGTGTGGCGATACAGCTAAACAGCAGCTACTTCAGCCTTATGACTGCCGAGATAGACCTCGATCACGCGAGGATCGTTTTGAACCTCGTCGAAGGTGCCTTCACATAACAACTGACCTTGGTGCAGCACTGTCACGTTTCGAGCAATTTGCCGCACAAACACCATGTCGTGCTCGATCACCAAAATGGCATGCTCTTCAGCCAAGACGTCGATCAGTTCACCAGTTGCCTCAGTTTCCTTATCGGTCATGCCAGCAACGCATTCGTCCAGCAACAACAAATCGGGATCTTGAGCCACCATCATGCCAATTTCCAGCCATTGCTTTTGACCGTGAGATAGCGTTCCGGCTGGTAGGTCAGCTACGTTCTTCAAACCACAAATCTCTATCACTTCGTAAATGCGATCGCGATCGGCCTTTTTCCGAGTGGAGAACAACGTTTTGAGGACGTCCTTATCGCGGTTATACGACAACTCAACATTCTCAAACACCGATAGATTGAGAAAGACCCGCGGTGTCTGGAACTTACGACCAATTCCCATGCGTGCAATCTTGTATTCGGGTATCGAGGTGATATCTTTCCCCTTGAAAAAGACCTTACCGCTAGTGGGTTGAACCTTACCGGTAATGACATCACATAATGTAGTTTTTCCCGCTCCATTGGGACCAATAACCACACGCAGTTCGTCGGGATTCATTGAAAAACTGAGATTATCGATCGCTTTAAAACCATCAAAGCTGACGGTGACGTTCTCCACCCGAATAATGTCGTCAGACATAGCCCTTCTCTCCCGTCATAGGATTACGTTTAGTTGGTCGACTCGCTCAATGTGGAGCCGTTACTCACACCTCTAAAAAAGACTTTTCTAGCCAAATCCCCCAAGGTTCCAACAATCCCTTTTGGAAGGAAAACAACCACCAGCAACAACACGAGCCCTTGCAACAACAACCAAAACTGGGGAAAGCTCTCGCTCAAGTTCGTTTTAACAGCATTGACAACAATCGCTCCCAGAACAGCTCCCGCCAGCGTTCCCCGACCACCAACGGCGACCCAAATCACAAAGTCAATTGACAGCAATATGCCAGCCTGGTTGGGATTAATAATCAGAACTTGAGGGACAAACAACGCTCCGGCAATTCCGGCGATCGCTGCCGAGATAACGTAAATCACCAGTTTATAAAACGCCACGTGATATCCGGCATAGCGAGCACGAAATTCATCATCCCGAATGGCAACCATCAACCGGCCAAATTTACCGCTGGTTAGCCATCGAGAAAAAATGTAGACTGCAAGCAAGATCATCACTGTAATCACATACAGAACCTTGCGAGTTTCGGGAGTGTTGATGTTGGCCCCAAACAGAGTGGTGAAGTTCGTTAACCCATTCGTCCCTGCCGTGTACTCCAAATACCCCACCAACAGCACGCTCAAAACCAGTGATGTGGCTTGAGTAATGATGGCGAAATAGACCCCTTTGATGCGGTTTCTAAAAATCAGGTACCCGAGTAGGAGCGCTAGTAACGAAGGGACCACCACCACAGCCGCCAGCGCGAACCACGGACTCTTAAATGGCTCCCACCAAAATGGCAGTCCCGCCAGACCTCCATAGGCCATGAAATCGGGAATGGGGAGGCCCGATGGGTTACTGGTAGACCCTGGAGCCATTAGCTTCAGGTGCATACCCATGCAGTAACCCCCCAGGGCAAAGTAAACGGCATGGCCCAAGCTAAGCATGCCGGTATAGCCCCAAATCAAGTCGATCGAGATCGCCGCAATGGCGAACGAGCACCAACGACCGAGCAAGTTTAGGCGAAAACCGCTCATGGTCGTCGGCAAAATAAATAGCGCAATAATTGCCACCACCATAATTGTGGCAATTTCAGCCAATTGTTTCTTTGACTGAATTTTCTGAGCCAGTGTAGGAGGATCTGAGCTTACGGTCATGAGATTGTCCCCTGGGGTACGAGAGTAGGGCTGACGGGGCTCCCCGCATTAGTGAAATAAAACAATGGACAACATCGATGTGAGGCAGGTCATCGCCAGTCTTAACGTGGCCATCCTGAAGCTCATCAACTCAACGATGTCATGCATCAGAGCTGCCTCAACTGTTCGTCGCCGACGGTCAATAAGGCATCCTAATCGACACCTCTACCCTTCTGGGGAAACAGACCGCCCGGCTTGAATTGCAGTACCAAAATCACAATGGCAAATGTCAGGGCCTTGCCCAAACTGCCATTCAGTAGCGACTCATTGAAGGTATTCAAAAATCCTAGAATCGTGGCTCCCGCCAAGGTACCGATGAGTTTGCCGACACCTCCAATCACCACGACCATAAACGAATCCACAATCAAGTTTTGACCGGTAGACGGCCCCACAGACCCAATCAGTGTTAGGAGGGCGCCGCATACACCGGCCAATCCCGAACCAATACCAAACGTCATTGCATCCACTTGAACAGTGGGAATCCCCATACAGGAGGCCATTGCTCGATTTTGAGTAACGGCTCGAATCCTTAGCCCAAATTTCGAACGGCTCAGGAATGTGAACAGACCGAATAAAACCAATACCGCAACTACGAGTACGAATATGCGGGTAAAGGGTAAGACAACGAATGTGCCGGGGATTCTAAACTGGCTGCCTAGAAAGTGAGGCTTATTAACATCAACGTTTTGAGCCCCAAACAAAATTCGAACCGTCTGTTTGAGGATTAAGCTCACCCCCCATGTCGCCATCAACGTATCCAATGCACGACCGTACAAACGGCTGACAACAAGTCGTTCAAGAATAATTCCCAGCAAACCTGCGAATATGAACGCCCCAAAGATGGTGATCAAAAATGAAAGGTCATACAGCACCGGATGGGCTTCAAAAAATACTCGGCTGTAATCGGTAATTCCTGCTGGCTCGCGGCCACAGCCGCCTGCACACACAATTCGCCCAAAGACAAATCTCTGCAGCACGTAAGTTGTGTAACAGCCCAACATGATGAACTCACCGTGGGCCATATTGATGACCCCCATCAAGCCAAATGTGATGGCTAGCCCCAAGCCAATCAATAGAAAAATAGAGCTGGTGCTAATGGCATTAAAGATTTGGGTTAGTAGAAAAAATCCGTTTCGTGCCCAGAGAACCTGAATTCCGTTATCAACAATAAATAGTTCTGCTTTCGCAAAAAGTGTTGGGGAATGGGACAGCACTAGATCGAGCATGTCGCAAGCCTTCCTGTCTCAATGAGTTGTTTAGAGCCATAGCCCAATTGTGTCTGACACCCTATTACCTTCAAGAGTTACAAACTGTTGTCAGGGCTACTGCTGTGTCTGTCTTTGCTCTCGCCGTCTAACTTTTTTCAATCCTTATTACGTTGCAGACAGTATGAATTGCTAGGACTTGCACCTGTTCACGCCACTTAACGTCTTACAAAGGACTATCAATCATCAGCGATCGAAGCAGAACCGCCTTTAGGAGATGTACGGACTGCCAATATAAGGTCGCATGCGTCTTCACTTCATAACCGAAAACGCTTGCGCCTCTTGAAAGCGCAAGCGTTTTCTGATGGAGGTTAGGCCTCAACAGTACCCACGTCCGGATTTTCCACCCAGTCGCAGTACTTCGAACCTGCAATCAGGGGATCCCAAGTCGCCGGTTCTACGTAGCCCAGATCTTCTAGGATCTCGAACTGGCCGTCAGCAAGGTGCTGCCCCACCAGAACGGGCTTAGTTGTGTGGTGGTTGGGCATCATGGTATGGGTACCACCAGGAGCCTCAAAGGAAACCCCAATCACCGCTTTGAGGACTTCCTCAATGTCGAAGGTACCAGCCTTTTCACAGGCCAGCTTCCACATGTTGACGCCGACGTAACCCTTCTCGATGGGGTCTCCGGTTACGCGGTCTTGGCCGTAGGCAGCCTTGAAGGCTTCAACAAAGGCAGCGTTTTCAGGGCGATCTTGGCTCTGGAAGTAGTTCCAGACCGCATACTGACCGACAACGTTCTCAGCACCGATACCACGGACGTCGTCCTCGGACAAACTGGAGGACATCACCGGGCAAATCTCGGAATTGAGGCCTTGAGCGGTGTACTGCTTGAAGAAACCAACATTACTGTCGCCGTTAATGGTGTTCAGAACCCCGTTGGCACCAGAGGCAACAATCTTGGTCACTGCGGTTGCATAGTCTTGGTGACCGAGGGGCAGGTAGTTTTCACCCACCAGCTCGATATCAAGACCTTCAGCTTGCATCGCTTCAATTTGAGCTTTAGCAATCTGGTTCGCCGTTCGGGGATACACGTAGTCAGACGCTTCGAGATAGACCTTGTTGACTCCCAGCTGTTCAACCATGTAACGCAAAGCTGGCTTGGTCTGCTGGTTGGGAACCGCGGGAGTGTAAAGGATATTCTTGGAACACTCGTTGCCTTCATACTGAACCGGGTACCACAGCAGGTGGTTCAGGCGCTCGAATACGGGCAGAACGGCTTTGCGGCTAGCAGACGTCCAGCAACCGAAGACAGTCGCCACTTCGTCGACTTCGATCAGCTTTTGAGCTTTCTCAGCGAAAGTAGGCCAGTCAGAAGCACCATCTTCAATGACATATTCGATCTGCTTGCCTAGAACCCCACCAGCGGCGTTGATCTCTTCGGCAGCCATCACGACAACGTCCTTAATGGACACTTCGCTGATGGCCATCGTGCCGCTCAGGGAGTGCAGGATGCCGATCTTAACGGTTTCCCCTTGAGCGTATGCGGGAACAGCCTTGCGGATAATGATTTGAGGGCCAATTGCACCAGCCGCAGCTCCTGCGGTGACAGCAGCACCAGCTTTCAAAAATTGACGGCGATTAAACTTCATGGGGACGTTTTCTCTCCATAGCGATCTAGAGGTAGAAGCATTGACTGCTCGGGTAGAGCGGATGTTCCTGACTGATGACCGATCGAAACATGCAAACCGCACAGAAACAGTGTGTTTGAGGAGAAACGCTCATCTCGTCAGACTGTTGACTGTCCTGCAAACTCAGCCTGAAAGAGTTCAACTCCCGCCATCAACGTTGTCGAAGACAGTTTGGCTGACACTATTTCGGGGTCGAGCGTTATTTCGAGATTGAGCATTGCGCTTGTGCTTCAGTAAAAGCACATTGGCACATCGGTAGGCAGAAGGCATTCAGACGCAATATTGAGCATCATTTGTCAGCCATGCACCCAGAAACTAAAAGGAAAACAGCCAAGCAATTGTAGTGCAGCATACAAAAAAATGACGCAAGCGCAATTGCAGCCCGCCTTGCAAGTGTTTTTTATATTTTTTTTACCTGTGGATTTCTCTACTAGCTGTATTTTGACGTTCCCTTAAGTGCCAGTTTATACAAGCCCTCAAGATGTTGTGCGGCAGTATTTGCTGGGTACGGTCAATCGGCTGACTGTAGCAAATTTAGGTACGAACAGCGCAAAGAAGTTCTCTATGATTACCCACTAAAGATTAGTTTTTTGGCAGCAATTGTAACGTTTAGCGATCGCGCTAACAAAAGTCTCGATATCGCTCGTAGGACTAGCGACCAGCTCTGGCCCTGGGAGTAGGAATATCATCATTTATAGGTTGAAAACTATCTTTTATTGGTTTGAGAGAGCACAATCACACAAAAACCGAGCGATACTTTCTGGAAGTTTTGCATTACTTGACGTGGAGCATAGGGGTAGGTCTATTCTTGGAGAAACCAAGCTTTTCTAGTACTTTTATTTCATCCGGAAATTTTCGGAAGAAACAGTAGTTTTCGATACAGTGTAAGCCGAGCTTGGATTTCATACTTCAATGCCAAGAGATCGTAGAGCCAGTAGTTCTGCGATCTACGGTTGTCAAAAGATACGGGTTTCATACGTGTTTATCGTGACGTGCCGAGATAAATACGATTGCGATGGAATATTCATTCAACACGGCTTGATGTCGCTTTTTTGACTGCTGAATTCGTGCTGAACTCATGTGGAGTAGATTGTGCCTGAAACGCTCTTCAAAGTTGACTTAACCAAGCCGATGTCCGAGCAGGAGCTGCCCGGTCACAACCGCTGGCATCCCGATATTCCAGCAGTCGTTTCGGTCAATCCGGGGGATGTCTTTCGAATTGAATGCAAAGACTGGACCGATGGCCAAATTGGCGATAACGATAGCCCCGACGACATTCGCGATGTAGACCTCACGGTTGTCCACGTGCTCAGCGGTCCCATTCACGTCAATGGAGCTGAACCCGGCGATATTCTAGTGGTTGACCTACTCGATATCGGTGCGTTGCAAGGGGATGAGTGGGGATTTACCGGTATTTTCTCTCGCGATAATGGCGGTGGATTTTTAACCGATCACTATCCAGAGGCCGCCAAGGCAATTTGGGACTTTCAAGGAATTTACACCACCTCTCGACATATTCCTGGAGTGAGATTCGCTGGAATCACTCACCCTGGATTGATCGGCTGCGCCCCATCGCACGAATTGCTCGCAACCTGGAACAAGCGCGAGAAAGCCTTGGTGGATGCCGGCAATGCTGCGGCACTGCCCTGGAAGCCCCAAATTCCGCCGCTAGCAGCATTGCCTAACCCTCAGAATGCCGTGCTGGGCAAGGTTCCCAGCGCCGATTTCGATCGCATTGCAGCAGAAGCCGCTCGCACCGTCCCCCCACGAGAGCACGGTGGCAACTGCGACATCAAAAACCTGTCGCGTGGCTCGCGAATTTATTTCCCCGTCTATGTCGATGGCGCGAAGCTGTCAATGGGTGACATCCACTTTTCGCAGGGGGATGGGGAGATCTCTTTCTGCGGAGCGATTGAGATGTCTGGGTTCATCGATCTGCATGTGGACATCATTAAGGGGGGGATGGACAAGTACAGCATGGTCAATCCCATCTTCAAGCCCGGCCCGGTAGAGCCCCGCTATTCCGAGTATCTGGTGTTTGAAGGCATTTCTGTGGATGAGTTCACGGGGCAACAGTATTACCTGGATGCTCACGTGTCATACCGGCGGGCCTGCCTCAATGCAGTGGAGTACCTGAAGAAGTTTGGCTTTACGGGAGAGCAGGCGTATCTGCTGCTCAGTTGTGCGCCGGTTGAAGGTCGGGTGAGCGGGATTGTGGATATTCCCAACGCCTGCTGCACGATGGCCTTGCCTACCGAGATCTTCGATAAAGATATCTTGCCGGTTTAGGGGAGTTCTTCATTCCGTTATCCCTCCTTTCTCAAACGCTGAGGGGAAGGGGGGATGTAGACTTAATCGCGAATAAATTTTGAGTGTTGGAGGTCTCTGATGCCGCTGTACGACTATAGTTGCTCAGCTTGTGGGCAGTTTGATGCGTTTCGATCGCTCGCCGATCGCGACAAACCAATGGACTGTCAATCTTGCTCCGGGCCAGCGATTCGGATATTTTCTCCACCGACATTGCTCTCAACCGGGTTGTCAGGAATTCGCAAGCCGTCAGATGAACCACGTGTGGTGAAGCGATCGAGCGATCGCGAACCTGCCAAGCCGAAAAATACTGTCAAAGCCGGCGGTCGCCCCTGGATGTTCAGTCATTAAGAACGGGTTGAGGGCGCTGAAACAGGAAAACGTCATTCTGAGCGTAAAGCTGCTCGAAGTCTGGCGTGCTCTGCAACCGTCGTCGTAGCCGATTGGCATAGGCCGAACTACTGGCCCACCCTGGATGGCGAGTATTGAGTAGCACAACGTCAAAGTCGTCTACAGTTTGGGGAGGGTTACCCTCTTCGGTGAAGCGGATGGTCGTGCGGTGGGTGAGATGGGGGGCTAGAGCTGAGGTAGTCAACACGCTAGCTTGTGGCTCAACTAGGGCGATCGCCTCGCGGGCTTCGGTCCAGTTATCTAGCTGCCGTAGATAGAGCGAGCCAAAGTAGCCGTATTTAGCCAGTGCCAGAAAGGTGATCGCCCCCAAAATACTCATAGCCCGTACCCCCAATCGCTGGCGGCGTCCCACCTGCAAACCATCCATGACGGCCATCAGCAAAAACGGCAGGATGGGCAGCGAATATTGCTGCACTAAATTGCGCTGAGCAGGAACAGTGGACAAAATATTGAGCAGCACAATGGGCACTGTTGGCAACAGAGGAGCCAGCTTGCGCAGCGATAGCCCCCAAATCACGGGTAGCAGCAACAAAGCGAGATATTCCAAACTGGCCAGCGAGAATACTCGACCGGTGATGAGTCCTGGTTGAGTCATCAAGTTTTGCAGAATATCAGGAATTGAATCTCCCAAATAGCTGTAGCGCCCAATGGCGGCATGCCGATCTCCATCTTTGAACGCTGGCACAATCACCTGGGTTGCCAACACAAACCAGACCGAGCCAGAGAGAAAGGCGATCGCGCCGCATCGACGCTTGCCTTCGAAGACAAATAGCCAGATCCCCATGACTGCGATCGGTAGTGTGAGGACAGCCTTGCAGCCCAAGACAAAGAGCGTGGCCAATGTGAACAACCCAGGCCGATCGCGTTTTGCGGCCAGAATGCCAGCAAACATGGCCGGTACTGCCATCACTTCAACGTGGAAGTCAAACAGGTTGACGTTAAAGATGACGGGGTACAGCAGATACGTGATCGCGATCCCGAGGGACTGAGACCGGGATAATCCTGACATTCGGGCCAGGTGCCACAAGGGCCAGACGGCAATGGACAGGCTAAAGGCTTGAATGGCAAACAACCAGTACACGCTGGGGTACAGCCAATACAACAGTCCGACTGGAAAAAAGCTCCAGGCCGCGTGATCGGCCATGTGGTGGGTGTCATTGATGGTCGAGAACGGCACTTCCCCACGACCGATCAGGTAGGCCACCTGATCGAAGATGCCGAGGTCAAATCCATTGGATTGAAATAGCAAGTGCCGCGCGCTGCTACAGGCGAACAGAATGATAGTGCTTGCAGAAATGATTCCCCACACGGTCTTTGGCATCCGTTCTGGCGGATGGGGCATGGGGGACGGCGTATCCGTCATGAATGGTGACCTCCAGCGATTTCACCATCCTATAGCGGTGCCCGATTGACTCGGGAATCCTGAAGCGTCGTCCTCCTGCAAAAGCCCTCTATGCTCGGGCCACACCAACCGAACGGGCGGCTTGTTGAACGGCAAAGGCAACAGCAGTGGCTACGCGCTCGTCGAACGCTGATGGAATTATGTGGGTGGCCGATCGCTCGGATTTGGGCACCAGGCTGGCCACCGCCTCGGCAGCCGCCAAAATCATCTCGGGAACGATTCCGGTAGCCCGACAGTCGATCGCCCCTCGAAATACACCGGGAAACGCCAGTACATTATTGATCTGGTTGGGATAGTCGCTGCGTCCCGTGGCCATCACCGCCACGATGTCGCGCACCAGCTCCGGCTGGATCTCGGGGACTGGGTTAGCTAAGGCAAATACAATCCGGTCGTCTGCCATGCTCTTGACCATCTCTACCGAGAGGGCTCCAGCAGAGCTAACGCCAATGAACACATCGGCCCCTTTGATGACATCTTCAAGTGAACCCGTAACATCAGCAGCGATCGCTTGTTTTTGAGGGGTGAGATCGTCGCGATGCAGACCAATGGCCCCTTGGCGATCGCAGGCCACAATTTGGGTCGCTCCCGCCTGCTTTAGAAGTTGGATGATAGCGACCCCAGCAGCCCCCGCACCGTTGAGTACGATACTCACGTCACTGAGGGATTTTTCGACGACTTTGAGGGCGTTAATCAGTGCCGCCAGCACCACGATCGCTGTACCATGCTGATCGTCATGAAAGATGGGCATTTGCAGGCGCTCTTTCAGACGCTGCTCGATTTCAAAACACCTTGGAGCTGCAATATCCTCTAGATTAAAGCCGCCAAATGCCGGAGCCAGTCGCACAACCGTTTCTACAACTTCATCAGTGTTCTGCGTGTCCAGGCAAATGGGGAAGGCATCCAGATGAGCGAATTTTTTGAATAGCATGGCCTTCCCTTCCATCACCGGCAGGGACGCCTCCGGGCCAATATTTCCCAACCCCAGAACGGCACTGCCGTCCGTAACGATGCCGATGGTGTTGCCCTTGATGGTGAGGTCGTAGACTGAATCGGGTTTTTCGGCGATCGCCGTGCACACCCGTCCCACGCCGGGAGTGTAGGCCATTGCCAAATCCGACGGAGAATGAATGTCGATTTTGCCTTCAATATGAATTTTGCCACCGCGATGCAGGGTAAAGGTGCGATCGGCCACTTGCTCCACAATGGTCTCGGGCAGGTCTTTGACTGCTTCCACAATGGTTTGGGCATGGTCTTCGCTGGTAGCATCCACCACCACCTCTCGCACCGTGTAGCTGAGGGTGCGATCGAGCAATTCAATATGACCCAAATTGCCCCCCGCCTCGGCGATCGCCTGAGTGACCTTGGCCAGCCGACCGGCTTGGTTGGGTAGCCGGAGCTGCATGGTGATGCTGTAGCTGGAGGTGGGAGTAAGGTTGGTCATGTACGGATGTGGGAGAAGTTTTTTGGATCGGGGAAGTTTTGGATCTGGGAAGGTATTGGATCGAGCAAACTTTCGGATCTGACAGCGCTGTGAAGAGTCCTACAGCAGTCGGCGATCGCCAACGGTCAGTCGCGTGTCGTGGGCAAATTTGCCGTAGAGCCGACTGGTATGATACGCCATCCTCGCGCCGGTTGGTGACGAGCAATTCGTTATGTCGGCAGGCGATCGCCTTGAGAAATCCTGTTGAGCGGTTTTCCTACCCATATAAATGCTTCTTTAGGTGCACAGAAGGGCAACTAGGCCGTGACTTAGTCAATTCATGCAACGCAGCAGCCGACTGTTTACATAAATGTGATACGACAACTAGATTGTTACCGGTTATTTCCTAGGTGCTATACCCATTTGCGATGTGGGGAGCGAGCCGAGCGGTCATGTGTCTGATCATGCTTGTCCTCGTACCTGCTCTATCCGCTGCCGACAGCCAAATCACGTTCGGATGGGATGTATTTTTTGCGTGGGATGCGGCCCACTATTTCAAGATTGTGACGGAAGGCTATGCAAGCGCTGACGGCGGTTTGAGTCCTCAAGTGGCCTTCTTTCCCCTATTCCCAGGCATCGTCAAAGCAATTGCTAGTGTCGGTATCCCTGTTATCCCTGCTGGAGTGCTGGTCAACAGTTGGGCGTTTCTCGGCGCTGTCCTCTGTCTGTATCGCTGGGTGTCAGAGCGTTACAGCGTCACGGTTGCCCGTTGGGTCACGGCTGTATTGGTCTGGTGTCCCTTCTCAATCTTCGGCCTGGTGTTCTACACCGAAGGAATATTTCTGTTGTTCAGCATTGCTGCGCTTGCAGCGTTCGATCGCCAGCAGTACGTACAAGCGGCGATCTGGGGGGCCTGTTCAACTCTGACGCGGATTGTCGGGATGGCACTAATCCCCGCATTCTTAATTGTCGCTTGGCGAGAGCGACGCTCTCCTCAGGCGTATGTGGTCGGGCTCTCGGTTGGTGTCGGGTTATTGGCTTATATGAGCTACTGCTGGGTCACCTTCTCCGATCCGCTGGCATTCATTTCTGTTCAGCACCAGTTTTGGGAGAGAAGTCGAGGTTTCAACCTAAGCGATTGGTTGATGTTAGTTCAGCAGGTGGCAGTGGGGCCTGTAAATTCGGCGCGGGGCCTGTTTGCCGATCCGTGGTATCCGGTTGGAATGGCTGCGATCGTAACGATCGCGGCGGTGCTGTGGCGCAAGCGTAAAGCAATGGGTGACGTGCGGGCCGGTAGCTGTTTGTTTGTGCTGTTTGTGGTGGCTTGGTTAATTGCTGGCGATCCGTTCGTCAATCTCTTAACAATCTGGGGCGGGATCGCGGTGTTATGGCTGTCACGGAGATCGCTCGGTTTACTGTTGGGAACTTATGCCGCTTTTAGTGTGGCGATTATTTTGGCGTCGGGAGCGGTGACATCAGCTGAGCGATACATCTATGCCATTGTTCCAGTAGCGATCGCTCTAGGGGAGTGGTTGAGTCGCCATCGCCGCTGGGGGTATGCCGTGTTTAGCTTTTTTAGTATTCTGCTGGTCACGTTCTCCATTCGGTTTGCTCAAAATCAATGGGTGGCCTAGGTGTAGGTCGGGTTTTGGCACAGGGGATTCGACCTGGTGAGTTTGAGTTTGAGTTAGCTAATGACTCCCTCTAGCTCTGCATCAGTGACGTCGTACAGATCTCGCAATTGTTCCAGGCGTTCGTCACTAGGAGACCAGAACCCGCGTCCGTGGGCTTCTAGCATGCGACCAACGATATTGCGGAATGCCTCGGGGTTGGCATCTCGGAGTTTGTCGGCCATGTCGCGATCGAAGGCGTAGGTGTCGGCAGCTTGGTCGTACACCCAGTTCTCTTTAAAATCAGTGGTTCCAGCCCAGCCCATGAGCGCGGTCATCCGCTGCGAAATTTCGTAGGCACCGCCGGAGCCTTGCTCGGACATGGCATCCGCCCATTTGGGATTGAGCAATTTAGTGCGATATTCCATGCGCAACACTTCATCCAAGTCGCGGGGGATGGAATTGTTGGCAAAACTTTCTACAAAGCTAGCTGTTACCTTTTTGCCCTGCTTCAGCTCCGCTGCTTTCTTCAGTCCACCTGTATTGGCGTAATACTCCTGAATATCAGTGAGGCCGTATTCTACCGAGTCGATTTGCTGCACGACGCGACCGGTGCTGGAGAGTAACGTATTGAGCACTTCCGGTCGCGCTTGCCCTTTATCGCCGCGTCCGTAGCTGAAGGAATTGCGACCCTTCCAGGTATCCGCCAGCTCTTCCCCTGACTCCCAATTGGAATCGACAACGCGATCGTTCACTAAAGAGCCAAAGTCTCCAGCAGGATTGGAGAACAGACGGGCGGAGGAATTCTCTACACCTTGTGCTTTCAGGGTCTGTGCATGTTTGCGAATAAAGTTGCGATCGGTGGGCTCGTCGGCTTCTGCTGCTCGCACAAATAGATCGTCCAGTAGCTCGATGATATTGATGAAGCTATCGCGGAAGATGCCGGACAAGTTGCCCAACACATCAATGCGAGGATGGTCCAACTCATCTAACGGCTTAAGACCGTATCGCACAATCCTGCCGGTTCCTTCCTTAATCGGCTCTGCCCCCACTAGCTCCAGAAGAATACCAATGGATTCCCCTTTGGTTTTGATGGCATCGAGTCCCCACAGCATGACCGCCACGGTTTCGGGATAGGTGTCGTTGTCGTCTAGGTGCTGAGCCAGAATCTGCTTGGCGATCGCCTTCCCGCGTTCAAACGCCGCAGGTGACGGCATCCGGTAGGGATCGAGAGCATGGACGTTGCGACCGGTGGGCAGCACCCCCGGCCCATCTCGCAGCAAATCGCCACCGGGAGCAGGGGGAATGTATTCGCCATTCAGCCCCCGCAATAGATTGGTCATTTCGTCGGTGGTTTGGGCCAGACGATTGCGGATTTCAACCGCTTCATCCAATAGCGGAGTCGAGAGGTGCTCGCGAGCATCCATCCCGTGTTCTCGCTGCAATTCCTCTAGATAAAGAGATTCAACGGTCGAGCGATCGCTACCATTCGCAATCGCATCTAGAACTGCTTCCGGCAGGCGATCGTCGAAGTATGCATGCAAGTAGCTCGCCAATTGCTCGGAGTCAGGTGCATTGCCCAAGATGTGAAGACCGGAGGAGAACAGGCGATTTTCCAATACCTGCAGGTACTCGTGCAGGGTTAACAGATAAGCATCAAAGGCGTCGTTGCCGAACAGATTCACGTGTTCGTACGAGAAATCCATGCCCATTGTTTTCAGCTCTGGCATGGGACAGTCGGCGTACAATCCCGAGTCAGAAATTTTGGTGCAGATGGCTTCTTTGAGAGGGAAATTCTTTTCAGGAGCTTCGCGATATTCGGCAATCAGATCCCGTAAGGCCATCAGCTCTTTATACAGTCCAGCCCGACCGTAGGGGGGAACGTTATGGGAGATCAGGACCCCGTAGCCGCGACGCTTGGCAAGAATGGACTCCGAGGGATTGTTGGCGGCGTAGATATATAGGTTCGGCAAATTGCCTAGCAGAATATCGCTCCAGGAATAGCCCGTATTCCCGAGCGGAGCACCGGGTAGCCACTCCACCGTGCCGTGCATGCCGAAGTGAACCACGGCATCCGCTTGAAAGTCCTCTTGCAACCACTTGTAGAAGGCGGCGTATTGCGGGTGTGGCGTCATATCCCGCTCGAACATCAGCCGCATCGGATCGCCCGAAATCCCCAAAGGAGGCTGCACACCAATCCAGACATTACCCAACTGCACGCCACCGAGTAAAAAGCGATCGCCCACCGTGCGAATCCCGCTACCGGTCAACGAGTTCCACTGCTTCTCGATTCGTCGACGCTGAATGGTGTTCAACCAGCCATCCAATTCTTTCACCGATACGGTGGTGATGGGTTCGTCCTCCGGCTTGCCGTGCTGGGGCAGTTGCCCCACGAACAGCTCGTCTGCCTCGCGCACGCGATCGATCAGTGCTTCACCATCCTCCGGCAGCTCGCCCACGTCGTAACCCTCTGCTTTCAGCCGCTGCAGAAAGGCCAACAGCGATTGAGGGACATTGAGCAGGGCAGCGGTGCCGGTGGCTCCGTAGCCGGGGGGGAAGCCGTAGAGGATGACAGCCAATTTGCGATCGCTCTCTTGCTTGCGGCGCAACCCAATCCAGCGATTGACGCGACTGGTAAGTCGCTTAACGCGATCGGGAACCAAATAAATGTCGTCGCCCACCAAGCCCCCCAGCGGAATCGGATCGATCGCCCCATCCAATTCCGGCAGCGAATACAGAACCACTGACTGTAAGCCGCCAATCCCCTGGCGAGTCCACGAATGAATGTCTTGAATAAGCAGCGGTGCGGATACGAAGTAGGGGACATTTTTGGCACTGAGAATACGTTTAGCCACTTCCACCTGGCGACCGGCTTCCATCGAACCAGCGGGGCCACCCACTAGGGGAAAGCCGATGGTGGACACGATCGCATCGACAACCGCCGCATCGGGCTTGAGGGACAAAGTTTTGACGGTACCGGCTTGCCGCTGTTTGGTTTCGTAAGCGGTGGTCATCCAGTCACGAACCGCCACATGCCCTTCAACTCCGTTGATGAAGATAGGCAGGGGAATCAGGTTGGCAGTCTGGAAGGCGCGGATCAGTTGAGGGATGTAGGGCTGGTGGGTGATGACGTGTTTGCGGTAGAGCAGAATGCCGACAACGGGAGCATCCTTCATCTCTGGGAATGTCTGGCGATGCCACTCTAGATAGGCTTTTGGGGATTCGAAGTAGCCGCTGTAGTCGGGGTGAAGCAGTCCTAGATTGGGGGTTTCGACAGGAGGGGCGATCGCTCCCACTTCTACGTCTAAATAGTTCTCGGCCAAGTATTGAAACAGCGAGACGACGTTTTCGGTACCGCCAGCGTTCCAGTAGCCGTAAATGGTCAACCAGTTGCGCAGGTCGCGCACTTTGCGACCGGGGACGTATTTCAGCAGCTTGGGGCCAACTTTCAAAAAGCTGAGGTAGCCTGCCAGCTTGTCTTCTTCGCGGCTGTTGCCAAATTTGCTGAGGATAAATTTGACGGGCTTGGGCATCCCCTTGGGTTTCTCCCCGATCGCGAATTTCCCCAGTTGAGTCAGGGACATCAGCTCAAGGGCAGATTCGAAGACCAGGCGAATGGGAATTGGACTGACTCGCTCTCGCAGCCACAGCACTTGGTCATAGTCGAATAGCAGGCTGCCGAAGAAAGCGCTGGCACCGTCTAACTTAGAGGCGACTAGATCGGGATTGCTGGTGATGTCGCGATCGCTGAAGGCGCACACTTCCAAATCGGGGCACAGCTCCTGCACTTGCTCTGCCGCCTGCCGGTAGAGGTTGGCGTTGAAGGATTCGAATCCGGCAATGAGGACAATGCGCTGGGACATGGATGCAAATGGTGAGGAGACCACCTTCATCCTAATGAACTTGGACTGTCCTGCTGGGGATCGCTCCCGACATTGTGAACTATGGCACTCAGATTGATGTACGGCTATTTGCCGGATAGAATCAAAACACACTACCTAGTACAACAGGCAATGGCATCTTCCCCCAAGCAAATGGCTCGACTAGAAGCTCGGGTCGATCCCGAAATTAAGGCTCGGTTGCAATTAGCGGCAGATTTGCAGGGATGCACGCTGACTGATTTTGTTGTAGCGAGTACGCATGAGGCAGCACTAAGAATCATCGAGCGACATAGTTCAATCGTCCTCGACCGACAAGATAGCGAAGCTTTTGTAGACTCATTGCTCAATCCTCCGCAACCAAATCAAGCCTTAATAGCGGCTGCAACGGCATACAAGCAATCTGTGTCCTCTCGATGACCACCTCTTCTAGATGACTTTTATTGTTGAGTCCTTTGATAAGCGAATTCATTTGCGGGATTCGTTTGATTGCGGTAACGACGCGCTCAATTCCTATATTCAACGACAGGCTTCGCAGGATTTGAAGCGAAAAATTGCTGCCTTGTTTGTTATGACCGCTGAGTCGAACTCAGAAGTCATCGCTTACTACACACTCTCGATGTTTTCTGCAGGATTGACCGACTTGCAGCCTGCTCTTGCCAAACGTCTACCTCGATATCCCAAACTCCCCGCCACATTGCTCGGACGGCTAGCAGTCGATCGCCAGCACAAAGGACGCGGCCTGGGGGGATATCTGCTGGTGGATGCTCTGAAGCGAGCACTGGATGTTAGCTCACAGGTAGGAACGCTGGCTGTCGTTGCTGAAGCGATCGATGAGAATGCTGTGACGTTCTATCGCAAATACGGATTTGAGTCGTTCCAGAGCAATCCACAGAAGCTGTATTTATCAATGAAATCGATTCAAGCTTTGCGGCAAAAAGTTGATTTTTGATCGGGTTGCACTATCCAAAACTCTTCAGCGCGACATGTTCGATTTGAATGCCATCGTCAAGAGAGAATCTGCGAGAGTTCTTCTCTCAAAGACAGTGGCTGATATCCCAAAGTAAACGCCTTTCTGCTATCCATCGAGACATCGGGTGCTCGTGGTGCTGCCATCTCAATATCTGACTGTTTCCCTGGCTTAATATTCTCTGTTGATAACTGCAAAATATCGGCCACCAGCAACCCAAATTCATAGCGAGAGATCCGTTCTTTGCCACCCAGATTCAAAACTCCATGCACTCGTTTCTCGATCGCCAACACCAACCCCTGAGACGCCGCCCTTGCACTCACAGGAGTACGAAATTCATCCACAAATAAATTTATCTCCTTTCCCTCCTTCAGATTCTTGACCACGCCCTGAAGAAAAGTAGGAGATACAGGAGAGGGAAGCCCAAACATAGTCGGCATCCTGCAGAGCGAGATCGCCGGATTCACCTCTAACATTTGTTGCTCGGCGATCGCCTTTTGCTCCCCATACACATTAATCGGGCAAATCGGATCGTCTTCCGTATACGGAGCATTCTGTCCATCGAACACTAAATCAGTAGAAGTAAACGCCAGTGGAATCTTGCGATCGCCACACAACCGAGCCATGTTTACCGAAGCTGTAACGTTAATGGCAAAAGACTCATCTGGATTCGCTTGGCAAAAGTTTGGTTTCGAGGCTGCAGCAGTATGAATCACAGCATCGGGAGCAACTTCGTTGAAGAGCGCTTGCAAGGCATCAAAGTCTGTCAGATCGCATTTGAACAGGCTCGCCCCAGTTATTTTCACCTCGTGACTACAATACGTTCCGTATACCGACCAATCTGCTTGAGAAAACTGACAGAGGTTCCAGCCTAAAAAGCCACTCGCCCCTGTAACTAGCAATCGTTTCATCCACCTGCCATCCAAGACATTTGCATTTGGCAGTCACTAGCACTTACCTCCATCGATTGGATGAGATAGAGTCATCCCACCATTCTCTCCACCAACGGAACTAGCCACGATCGACTATCTGCCCAACAGTCAGCGACTCTATATCTACTTACGATTGCTCAGCATCGCAAATCCAACTGCCAAGCTAAAACCACCAATAAACAACCAAATATTAATCGCGCTCTCCATACCGGAAAAATTGAGTGCAGCCAAGCTGAGCGAAATCAGCCCCCAAACGATCAGAACGATCGAGAGAACAACAACAGCATTGGGTTTCAAGCCATTGTCAGATGAGTCAAATTGCTGTTCGACAGGTGTCAGCTGATTGTTCATAACCTTGACCTCACAATTAGCTAAATTCCGATAAATCAATGGTCGAACCGCAAATTGTCCCAATCCCCAGCCCTAAGAGCAGATACCCAATCTGAGCATCACCACCTCTCAACAGAAACGCCCCCAAACCAATCACCGCAAAGCTAAAGGCATACTTCAAATACAGTTCGACAGTACTGCGCAGGCGCTTCCCTTTCTCAATCCGCTCGTTGAGTCGCTGCACGTGCAACTCTTGCTGAGCACGATCGAGCACATCAAACACTTTCGAAACAATATTCAGCTCGTCTTCCGCTTCAACCACAGCCAGACGATCGGCCACCTGCATGCAGGCCCGTTCCAACGGTGTTTCAGCGATCGCAGCCGTCCTCGGTCTGACCAACCGTTCGGCCCGCGACACGCTCTTTCTAGGGTGTTTGTGGACCGTATCCGATGGTGATGTCATATCCGTTCCTGCCAGCCCAATTCAAAGTGTCGAGCCCTAAACGAAGTGCATTCTAAGCTCTCTTCTTACATTGTAGAAAGCTCATGAGAGCGATCGAGCCCTGTCAAACATTCGTCACGCTCTACGTTTTCAAGCCCTACGATCTGTGCAAATCGCAACAGAGTACAAGATGTTATGTTGCTTGGACTTTAATTTGTCGCAAAAGTCAGCTATTTTAAATTTGCGAGTGACATCTTGATAGTCAAAAGAGCGATATATTCGTTAAAATCTATACATGTTCTGAACGAAGTTACCGGGAGGAACTATGCTGAGCGAGGCACTGGTTCGTAAACTTGCAGAACATTGGGTTCAAGCTTGGAATTCTCACGATCTCGACGAGATCATGTCTCACTATGATGAGGATGTTGTACTTCTCTCTCCAATTGCTGTAACAATCCTGGGGGATCCATCGGGCACAGTCAGAGGAAAGAGTGCAGTGCGGTCTTATTTTGAAAAAGGACTATCCACTTATCCCAATCTCGAATTCCAGCTTATTGAAATCATGTGGGGCATTTCCAGTATTGTGCTTCATTATATGAATCAAAATGGCATAAAAGCAGGAGAATATATGGAGATAAACTCTGATGGTCACATTACAAAAGTTGTAGCGAATTACAACTCGTAAAGTCTCCATCGATCGAACTTCCCACTTTCTGTACCAACAACCACTACGTATCAGCAAGTCAATGCGATTCAGAACCAGCTCTGGGTCGCTGACTAAATGTAGCTAAGCTGGGTAGCGAAGCCAACTTGCCGCACTGCAGCCAAATACACGATGCTGCCATTGGCTCCTCAATTTGATTAAAAAACAGCTCGGGTCCAAGCCGTCCTGAAACAGGCGCAAACGATAACAGCGATCTGCAGCAGCATTAGAATCTGCGATTATCGACATGATTTCGCAACACTACAGACAGACTCAGGCAGTTGAGCTTGAATCGATACAGTAACCGTCCCTCCGTTGGCTACATGCCTTTCGAACACTTCGACTCCCTCACAGCCGAGGTACTAGTTGTTGACGACGATCGCGTCAACCGGATGGCACTAGCCAGGATTTTGCAGAAGGCTGGCTATGCGGTCCGCGAAGCAGAAAACGGCCAGATCGCACTACAACAGATAAGCGACCAAGCGCCTAACGCCATCGTGTTGGACATCAATATGCCCGTCATGGGCGGGTTCGAGACCTGCAGAACCCTAAAATCCAATCCCGCCACCCAAGATATCCCTGTCATATTTATCAGCACCCTTGAAGATGTTGGTGATAAAGTCAAAGCCTTTGAGGTCGGTGGGAGTGACTACATCACCCGCCCCTTTCAACCCAAAGAAGTACTGGTTCGCGTCGCCAGCCAACTCGCCCTGCAACGCCAGCAGCAGGCATTGCAAGATTGGAACCAACTGCTAGAAAACCAAGTCAAAGAGCGTACCCAAAAGCTAGAGCACATGGCGCTCTACGATAGCTTGACCGGATTACCCAACCGTCTGCACCTGCTGCAAGAACTAACGCGTAGATTGCGGGCCATCGAACAGCGACAGGAATACGGCTTTGCGCTGATCGCGATCGACTGCGATCGCTTTAAAGTCATTAACGATTCTCTGGGACATAGCGAAGGGGACAAAATTCTGCAGGCCATTGGCAGGCGGCTGCGAATGCAATTGCCAGACAGTGCATTTCTAGCCCGTTTGGGAGAGGACGAGTTTGGGGCCATTGTCAGCAACACATCAACCATCAAAAAAGTCTTCGACACCTTACTAACCATTCGGGCTGCCCTGGCCCGCCCATTCGAGCTGCAGCCCCGAGAGGTATTTATTGATTTTTGCGCGGGAATTACCTTCGGACGTGTACCGCTGTCCAATCCCGAAGTGCTGATGCGAGAAGCGGATGCTGCAATGTACGAGGCCAAGCGGATGGGCCCTGGCAGCACTAAACTGTTTGACACTTCAATGCACGAACGCGCCAGCGATCGCCTCTATGTCGAAAATGACTTGCGCCAAGCGATCGAGAAGGACGAACTGGAACTGTACTATCAACCGATTGTCTCGCTGCGTAGTGGAGAGATCGCCGGTTTTGAAGCCCTAGTGCGCTGGAACCATCCCGAACGGGACATGTCCCCAGCGGAGTTTATTCCAGTGGCCGAAGAGACCGGCGCGATCGCCCAAATTGGTCTGTGGAGCTTGCGGAAAGCCTGTCAACAGCTGCAAAAATGGCAAGCTGGCCGAGAACAACCACTCTCCATGAGCGTCAATCTTTCTGCCCGTCAGCTCATCCATTCCCATCTACTGGACGAGATCGATCGCCTACTGAAATCCATCCCCCTCAATGGCGGTCAACTGAAATTAGAGCTGACGGAAAGCGCCTTAATGGTCAATCCCGAATCTGCTCGTCACCTACTGCAGAACCTCCGCGAACGGCACATTCAACTCTGTTTGGATGATTTCGGCACCGGCTACTCATCCATGAGCTATCTGCAAAAGCTCCCCCTCAATACCCTCAAAATCGACCAGTCGTTTGTGCGAGAAATGGAAACACCAGATGGCAATCCGGCCATCGTCCAAGCCATCATCACCCTGGCCCACAGTCTGGGAATGACCGCGATCGCCGAAGGCGTGGAATGTGCCGAGATCGTGCATCAGTTGCAAGGGATGGGCTGCGAGTACGGTCAGGGATATTTTTTTGGCAAACCTCTGAGTGCAGGTGAAACGGGAGAGCTGTTAGAGCGGAAGGTGAATTGGTTGGGGGATGGGGAGGGGTGAGGAGTGCATTTGGTCATTGGTCACTCGTCATTGGTCACTCGTCATTGGTCACTCGTCCTTGGTCTTTCGGACTTGGTTTCTCGGATTTGGGCCGTACGGCTCTGCTTCTGTGCGTTTGCCTTCTAGTGTTGCTCCCCCTCCACCGTTGCTCACTCATCACGATTCATAAACAAGCGCATCACAAGCCAGTCAAGAATGACCAATGACCAATGACCAATGACCAATGACCAATGACTAATGACTAATGACTAATGACCCCTCCCCCTACTCCACCAACCTCATATCCGCCGCCTCAGGGTCAAACCCAGCCGGAAACCGCGTCGAGCGGTCATAAGTAGCATTGCGCAAATTCGGCACGCTCGACAGAGCATCTTGCAAATGCTCGCTAGCCAGATCGCTCCCTTGAATTAACGCCGACACAATCAGCCGCTGGGCCAGATCGCCTTTCTCCAGCTCCAACATTTCTTGTGGAGATAAATCCTCAAATTCTTCCAGATCTACCCCCTCAGAAACAGCGTCCTGCAGCAGCTCTGTCCAGAGCGGTAAATCCTCGGCGATCGCCCCCTGCAAATCCTCTTGCCCCCAATTCACCTCGCGCAAATCGGCTCCCCTCAAGTTGGCCCGCGACAAATCCGCGTACCGTAAATCTGCATCTTTCAGCGTCGCGTTGCTAAGATCGGCCCCTTGTAGGTCGGCACCGGAGAGAATAGCGTAGTTGAGGTTAGCGCGACTGAGGCGAGCATTGCGCAGACGGGCACCGTGTAAGTCAGCCGCTTGCAATCGAGACCGATGGAGTTGCGCGTCAATCAAGTTCGCTTCAGCCAAATCGCTGCCTTGCAATGCCGAGCGATTCAACCTACAACCCGGACAGTTCCCGGTTTGTTCCAGTTGCTTCACATCGGACGAACATGCCCCCAACGCCATAATGAGGACAGCAGCGGGTAGCAGGATGGCGCGACGCATAATGCATCTCCAACAAGTTCCGATCTAACCCTAGCTTTTGACACCGTAAAGTCATGAGGCGATCGCGGCGAAGCCTGTGCGGCTAAGGACAGTCTTTATTACCGAGTTCTTGACCTTCAAGTACGGTGGGGGGGAAGTTATCGATCGATTGGGCTTGCTGTAAAGGTGTCATCCCATGACCAATGGATTGCAGCAAGCCTGCTGACAGAACGCTACGCCCCAAAATAGATTGGACTGCTTGCCTTACCTCCGTTCCAAATGGTCAGGTTCAACGACTCATTACTAACAACCAGACGCCGGTTTCTGATTACAGCCTCTTCCGCTACGCTAGCAGCCTGTGGTTCGGTCTTGACCTCACCATCCGAAACTCTGCTGGTATCTGCTGCCGCAAGCCTACAGGATGTCATGCAAGAGCTGGAGCCGAACGCCTGCGAGTATTTACAGCAACTGGGGTACAGGCAAGTCTCCCTGACATTCAACTTCGGAGGATCGGGAACGCTGCAGCGACAGATCGAGCAGGGGGCCCCAACGGACGTGTTTGTGTCGGCAGCAGAACGACAGATGGATGCCTTGCAAGCGGCCGACCTATTACTGGAGAATTCGCTGCGCTCGGTGGCCAGAAATCAACTCGCGCTGATTGCCTCTTCATCGCCTGCTGGTGGATTGGGGCTGGAGACCTTTCAAGACTTAGCCACCTCTCGCGTCCGAACCGTCGCGATCGCCCAACCGGATACCGTTCCTGCCGGTCAATACGCCCGAGAGATCTTAGCTCACCTCGAATTATGGGAATCGCTGACAGACAAGCTGGTGTTTGGGCGCGATGTTCGCCAAGTGCTGTCGTATGTGGACACTGGAAATGTGGATGCGGGGTTGGTCTATGCCACTGATGCTACCCTCTCCCAACGCGTTCGAGTAGTGGCGCTAGCGGAGCAATCCTGGCACGCTCCCATCCGCTACCCCGCTGCAGCGATCGCAGCCAGTCATCATCCCAAGTTAGCGCAAGCATTTGTGGAATTTCTCACCACTCAAACGGCCATGGCTGTATTTGAATCCTATGGATTTCGAGAACCTTAGCAGTAGCTTGCAATGACCTTAAGCTTGGCTCCCCTCTGGATTTCGTTAAAAACCGCCCTTGTGGCCACTGCGATCGCCACAATTACGGGGGTCGGTGCCGCCAGATGGATGTACGGCTTTCGGGGCAAGAGTCGCTGGCTGTGGGATGGACTGTTCACACTCCCCTTGGTCCTTCCTCCGATCGTGACGGGCTTCCTGTTGTTGCTGCTGTTCGGACGCAATAGCCCGTTGGGGCGACTGCTGGACCTACTGGGAATTCAGGTGATTTTTACTTGGACGGCTCTCGCGATCGCCGCCACGGTCGTCGCCTTTCCCTTGGCTTATAAAACCTCGCTGGCAGCGTTCGAACAAGTCGATGACACCACTATTGCCGCCGCCCAAACCCTAGGAGCCTCCAATAGCCGCATCTTTTGGCAAATTCTTGTGCCGTTAGCATGGCCGGGAATTGTGGCGGGCATTGTGCTGGCCTTTGCTCGGGCGTTGGGGGAATTTGGGGCCACGGTCATGGTGGCGGGCAGTATTCCCGGTCGGACGGTGACGCTCCCGATTGCCATTTACCTCGCCGCTGAAGGGGGGCGCATGGGACAGGCAGTGGCCTGGACGCTGGTGGCGGTGGCGGTGGCCTTGGGTTCGATTGGCATGATTCACATTAGCGGTAGTAACCGAGCCCATGTCGGGGCACAAGTCATTGCCCGTTGGACTCGTCAGTACGATCGCTGGTGGCACCGCCGGATCTCTCGAATAGCCCGTACTGCCTCGAGATCGCAAGAGATTGCTGGTTTCCCGGCTTCCGCGCCGCCATCCCAGTCCCTCCTGTCGGCAACTCTTAGCAAGCAGTTAGAAGCCTTCCCTCTATCTGTTTCTCTCGACATCGGCGATCGCCCCTTCGGCATCCTCGGTCATTCGGGCTCGGGGAAAAGCATGACCTTACGGTGCTTGGCCGGATTAGCCACACCAGACAGCGGTCGTATCGTTCTCAACGGACGGACGCTGTTCGACTCCAAGCAAGGCATCAATCTACCCAGCCACCAGCGTCGCATCGGTATCGTCTTCCAAAATTACGCCCTCTTCCCTCACATGAGCGTGGCCGACAATATTACCTTTGGGCTGCAGGATCGTTACCACTCGGAGCAAGCCAAAGCGGTATCCCATCTCCTGTCCCTCGTACAGCTCGACGGCCTGAAGCACCGCTATCCCCATCAGCTCTCCGGTGGGCAACAACAGCGGGTGGCCCTAGCCCGAGCGCTGGCCATTTCTCCAGATGCCTTACTGTTGGATGAACCCCTATCCGCCCTTGATAACTACCTGCGCAGCCAAATCGAACAACTGCTGAGTGATGTATTCGCCACTTATGGCGGAGCCGTCGTTTTTGTCACCCACAAACTGGAAGAAGCCTACCGAGTCTGCAATCGGCTCATAGTGCTCGACAACGGCCAGGTTTTAGCCAACGGCCCCAAGGCAGACATCTTCGAGCATCCCGGCCACTATCAGGTGGCCAAAGTCACCGAATGCAAGAATTTCTCGGAGATCGCGATCCACACCCCCCATTCCGTCACCGCCACCGACTGGAATTTATCCCTACATGTAGATGAGCAAGTCCCCGATCGCTGCACCCACATCGGCATTCGCGCCCATCACCTCACCTTCCGCGATGCACAGGGAAACAACACTGGGGAGGACAACACCTTTCCCTGCTGGCTAGCTGGCACCAGCGAAATGCAACACCGCGTGTCACTGTTCCTCAAGCTGCACGCGCCCCCTACCGGTCCGAAAGACTATCACCTACGAGCAGAGCTGTACAAAGATCGCTGGCGAGAACAGCGCGATCATCCCTTCCCCTGGTATATCCATCTCGATCCGCGCCGCATTATGCCGCTCAGAACCTAAGCAGCAGAAAATACCTGTGGAGAAAGAAGCGCAGCCCCTAAGAGGTTTTACTTCGCCACCGGTTTTGAACGCTTTTGTTTAGACACCGTTGTGCTGGGAGCAATGGAGGTATCGAGCACGAGTTGACCGGTCGGGCACAGGTCAAGCAGGAAGCAGTCCGAACAGCGAGGCTTGCGGGCGTCGCACACCGCCCGTCCGTGATCGATCAGGCGAATCGACCAATTCTCCCAATCTGGCTGGGGAATCAGCTTCATCAAGTCTTTTTCAATTCGTACCGGATCTTGGTATTTCGTCAGTTTGAGCCGATTGCTCAACCGCTTCACATGAGTATCTACCGTCACCCCAGCATTAATACCAAACGCATGGGCCAAGACTACATTGGCTGTTTTGCGCGCCACCCCCGGCAGCGTCAATAGCTCCGCCATCGTGCGCGGCACCTCGCCGTTGTACTCTTTGACAATTTTTTGGCACGCCCCCTGGATGTGCTTCGCCTTGTTGCGATAAAACCCAGTGGAGCGAACGAGAGATTCGATGTCTTCGCGATCGGCCATCGCAAATGCCGGGGCATCTGGATATTGGCGAAACAACTCTGGCGTCACCATGTTGACGCGCTTATCCGTACATTGGGCTGACAGAATGACAGCAACTAGTAGCTGCAACGGCGTGCTGTAGGTTAACGCACAGGTGGCATTGGGATATTCCCGCTTCAGTCGCAGCAAAATCTCCTGCGCACGCAGCTTCACTTTCGACGGTCGCCCCACCTTAACCCCCTGCCACAATGGACAGAGTGTCCTTCAGAATCAACACAATTCCCAATCCCAACAAAAGCACCAGCCCCGCCTGCATGACACTGTCCTCAACATTCTTGGGCAAACGTTTGCCGCGCAACGCTTCCAGCAACAGGAAGATGAGATGACCGCCGTCTAAAGCCGGTAGCGGCAAGATATTGATAATCGCCAAGTTAATACTGATGAGGGCAGCAAAGTTAAACAAACTCGGAGAGTTGTCGCGGGCCAAATCGGCACCAATTTTGACAATCCCCACTGGACCGGAAATTTGCCCTGCCGTATTTTGAAAATTGCCAAGCAACTGACGGAAACCTTCAATATTCAGCCAGACAATCCGTTGGTACGCCTGATTGGAAGCAGCCAAAATGCCGCCGATTCCGCTGGGAGTCTCGAACGATAGCTCCTGGTTAGGGGCCAAATTGACACCAATTACAGGATTATCTGCTCCCTCTGGAACAACGGGAACAACCTCGACAGTTTGAATCTCCGCCGAACCATCTCGCTGCAGCGTTACCGCCAACGGATTGTCGGGATTTGCCTGCACCAATGCCTGAAAGTCGCCGATCGCCCCATCTGCGGCTTCGCGGTCATCCACCTGTCGAAAATCTGCGTCATTCACCTGCAGAATCACATCTCCAGGTTCGATGCCTGCCACCTGAGCGGGGCTATTGGGGGCAACATTGGGGATAAAAATACCGGGATTGACCTGAGCGGGGGTGGGCACGCCAATGGTGACCACCATCGTCAGCAGCACGATGTAGGCAAAAACCAAATTAGCCAGAACGCCTGCAGACATCACGATGGCGCGATCGAGCACCGGTCGATTGCGCAATAGATTGGGGTCATCTAGCGGATAAGGACAGTCGGGATCGTCATCGGGAAAACCGACAAAGCCGCCTAGAGGAAGCGCTCGCAACGCGTACTCGGTCTCTTTGCCCTTGTAGCTCCACACAACGGGGCCAAACCCAATCGAAAAGCGGTTGGCGTGAATTCCCTGCAATCGTGCTGCAGCAAAATGGCCCGCCTCGTGAACCAAAATCAACAGGGCCAAAATGCCGATAGATGCAAATACAAACATAGATTGCAGACAGGAGTAGAAATAAGCTTCAGCTTGGCGCGCCTATGCTTCCCAACACTGGTTCAGTTCCGGAACCGGCAAGTGCGAAGGAAGCGTACCGAAGCGATCGCATTGGTTCATTTTAGTGTGCAACTCCTCGCCATGTACGATTTGCCCCTCTAGGGTCCGAGCATTTGTAGCGATTGGCAGCTGTGGGATAGTGTTGAGGCCACCGCCAGTAAGACCTAAAACCTATCCGTTAGACACTATTTGTCAGTCAAAGTATTTGGTCAAAATAGTTATTAGTCAAACACGAGCTGCCAGACAGGAGCTTTGTGCGATCGTAGTCACCCTCGGTCTCCGAAATGGGCACGCCCCAAAAACAAAAGTTAAAACAAGATACGCCAGAGAAAGCACCGCCATTCCATGCGATCGAGGAGTTTCATCTCATTTTTGTTTACATAAATTAACAATGAGGCTAAGCTGAACCCATTGAATGGAATATAGCCTGTGTCCGATCGCGAACTAATCACACTCCTGCGGGAAGAGTTCTCGGTATCTGTAGAGGAACTCGACCTAGCAATCCGTCACGCTCAACGTCTCAAAGGCTCGCTGCACATGGTGTTGTGGCAATTCGGCCTGATTACGCTTGAACAGCTAGATTCTCTAATCGGTCAGACTATCACGGGAGAATATCCCTCTAGCGGCACAACCACACTGAGCGCTTAGCATCGGTTTTATTAGTTCCGCTCTTTGATGGAGCATGCCCCCATCGCGCCTCCTCAGCACTTGTTCTCACACCCCGCTTACCGTTCAACCTTAATACCGCACTTTGGAGTTCGATCGATCTCATGACTGCAACTCAAATCCCGTCTGCCCCCTCCGCTGTAACTGAAGCATCTCCTTTTCAGATCTTCTTGGACACTGTCGTGGTCCGAGGGGGCTTGGACAGCGATTACGATGCCCGCGATATTGCAGAGGTCGTCTTCCGCACCATGCGCGATGTTATGCCAACCGAACTGTCCAACAGGATTGCAAACGAACTCGCCAGCCAATCCGCTCCTCTTTCAGAGTTGTGGCGTGACACCAATGCGCTAGTGCGGTGGCTCAGTCAAATTCGCCCGGTGCTGGAAATCCGTGACGAAGTCTTTGTTCGTCGCATTCAACAAGAAGCTGGTGTGCCCTTGAACGTTAATGCGGCTGACGTCATGGCAGCAGTGTTTTCAGCAACCAAGCAAGTCCTGAGTGCTGAGTCTGCCACCGAAATCGCTCGCCACTTGCCCGGTCAAATTCGGATGGAGTGGAACCGCGCCTAAGGTCCCGATAAAATTCCCG
Organism: Cyanobacteria bacterium J06642_12; assembly: GCA_039817825.1. Taxonomy (GTDB): domain Bacteria; phylum Cyanobacteriota; class Cyanobacteriia; order Thermostichales; family PCC-7336; genus PCC-7336. Next base: position 35,005 of record JBCBVA010000001.1, read on the forward strand.
GTTGTTCGTTTCGGACCTTCTCTAGCGATCGGCAACCCGCGATGGAAAGTGAATCCCTTAGACATTCCTCCTGACCATTCGAGGCATTGGGCTGGCTCCATGCTCCCGCCCCTACTGCAAATTGCGATGGAATCAACGGGTATTTCGATTCCCCGCGATCGCTCGGACTGATTCGCTCCCTCTTGGCCTTTCTTGCGCTATTCGACGGCGGATGTTCTTAATGGCATCCGCCGTTTTGGATACCCGCTAATGCATCGACAATGAACAGATGGTAATCCCACCAAAGTCGAGCGGGATACCGGAGTATACTTGGTGCATCGATTTGCTGTCTTCTTAGTACCCAGCACGGTTGTGGAATTGTCCTGTAAAAGCGAATACGCTCTGCTTGCTATGTTTGCCCTAGCTCAGAACTTCAGTTCTGGTGAGCCGTTACAAATCAAGTCAATCGCCACCCAACAGGGGATTCCCGAGCGCTATCTCGAACAGTTGCTGGCCACACTGCGCCGTCAGGGGTTAGTACGTAGCCTGCGTGGAGCCAAGGGTGGATACTTGCTGGGGCGCGAGCCTTGGACGATCCAACTATTTGAAATTATTGAAGCGATCGAAGGGGGCGAAGCCAGCAAACAGCGGAATGCTTCGGGGAAAGTGGAGACCCCCGAACACGATATTTTGCAAGACACCTGGGCAGAAGTCCGCTCCGCAGCCAATGCGGTTCTGCAGAAATATACATTACAAGACCTTTGCGATTTACGAGCCCAGCGCCAACGGGCCAATGTGATGTACTACATTTAGGGCAACTCGGCCTCCCGGCTGGGATACATGCAGGCTAGTGTTTGGCAGCGGTGGCAAAACCGCGACCGCTCTCGTACAAACCTAACCCCATTGATTTGCCAGCCAAACTGCAAAGGATAGGTTTGCTGATGTGCCTGTAGCCGTTCTGTGTGAAGAGGATTGTGACTGTGTCCATTGCTTTGCAACTGCGTCGCCGCTCGCAGCTTCTAGGCACCCCTGTGTTTATGACAGGCGATGTGGAGCGGCTGGGGTTTGTGTCGCAGATTTGGGTCGATGTGCATGCCCTCAGAGTGGTGGGATGGTCGATTCGTCGCGATCGCTCCCCAGTATCCAGTGCACCGCAATCCAGTATTGCCGTGACATTGTCAGCATCACAACTGTTGGGCACTGGGGCACTGTTGCTAGAGTCCGGGGCACTATCCACCCCGTTAAACACTGACGCATACGCCCGATTAATTCCCCAAGTCTTGAAGACCCAAACAGGGGTTTCTTTGGGACGACTCAAAGACTTCACGTTCGATTTAGCCTCGGGGGCGATCGCCTCCGTCCGCACCTCCGGCACTGGCATTCCGCTCTTACCTGCTGCCTTAGACAGCACCTTTGAAATCCCCCGCACCGATCTAATCTCCAACGAGTCCTTAACCGCTGCAGACGGGGCAGAAGAGCGATTGACGCTGCTGAAACGAGGACTGTTAGAGCAGGCGGGGATTGGCAAGTTCAACTGGGCACTGCCTCTGTCGGCAAGCGAGGCTCCAGCACCGGATAAGGGTACGTTGGAAGCGATCGCAGAAGCTACAGCAGCTCCTCTATCGGTCGAGACCACTAGTGCAGAGTCAGAGACTGCAGTTAATTCTGAGGATCCAAATTCTGGGGCATCGAACCCTGAGGATGCGGGTACAGATTTACCTGAAACGTCGATCGCGAGCGATCGCAAAACTGACGAGAAGCCTTTGGACCGGGCGATCGAAGTATTGACATCATCAATCCAGCCCCTCTTGCAAAAGTTGCCAACGCCTCTGCGTCAGCGCTTGGGGCTATCCGATTTAGAACCAGAAGAAGAAGCCTCTCAACCTTCTAGTCCCATCGCATCAGAAGAGAGTGTCGGCTTAGAAGAGGGGGTTGACGTAGAAGACAGTGTCGAGACTTCAGCCCCCATAGCAGCAGAAGATTCAGAGGAGAGTGTCGGCGAAGAGGAGGGTGTCGACGTAGAAGAGAGCGCTGACGTAGAGGAGGGTGTCGAAACTTCAGAGGAGCCTGAAATTACCCCTGATACTGCTGATTCAAGCGAGCAAGACACGGTAGAAAATACAGCTGATTCAACTGCTGAGATTTCTGCCGATCGCACCGAAGTGATAGAGGAAGAGCCAGAAGCGAGTGTTCCTCCAAAATCATCAAGTGATGAAGACGTTGTCGCAACAGCTCCTGACACCCACTCACCCGAACCCTTGGAGGAAAAAGAGGACTCGGACGAAGAGCCTGAAGAGCAGTCTGAGGTTGTGGATCGCGTGACGCACGAATCTGAGGAGGAAGCTCAGCAAGAGGTTGAATCGGAAAGCGGAGACGAGGCGACGGCAGAAGACGAGCAGCCACCGATCTCGACTGAAACTAACATCCCTACGTCAGATTCTGGTCGGGGTTCGGAACCAGCTGGGATCGTTGACGAAGATGTAGAATCGCCTCCCGAAGCAGAATCTATCAATTCTGAGATTGAGGTTGTGGAAGCGGGCACTAGCAATGTGAGTGAGAATGCTCCAACGGCTCCAGTTGGCTCCACGATTGCGGCTGCTTCGGTAGCAGTCACCACTGGAATTGTCAGTTCAGGAACCACCGCAATCGGCACATCTCCAGAAACACAGACAGAGGTAGAAAGCGTTGCACCATCATCCCCTCCCGCCGCTCCTCCACCAGTCGCTCCTCCACCAGTCGCTCCTTCAACTGCAGCACCGCAACCCTCTGACGATACCGTCCCTCCGGCATTACAGCCATCCCTCCCACGCGTACCTCGCTCGGCACCTCAGACTACGAGCGAGCCATCCCAAGCCAAACCGGGAGCTCCACTCCAAAGCTTTGTGTCCTTACCACAATCTAAAGGCCGCGTTCCAAAATCAGGGGGGGTGTTTGAGCCTCAGGTTAAGGGCAGTTAACGAGTGTTTTGTCAGGCTTACTTTTAGGGATGCCAGCTCTTCGGATGTATAGCAGTGGCCACACCACTGCGGACATTTCAGCTATGTCGATCCCTGACTGTGCATAGAAATCTCTGTCCTAACTGAAATGGCAAGAGCTATACGTTGCAGTCAGGCTGGCAGTGAACCTGAATCCCCTGTCTTCAGGGTGACAGAGCACTCGCCCGAGACACGTTTATTCCGATCGCTGACTGCTGCGCAGTTTCTGGGACTGACGTAATTGTTGGAACCAGTTTTGCAATAGCTGCCGACAGTCCTGCTCCAAAACACCGCCAATTGCTTCCGGCTGGTGAAACGATGCCGCACTGGCGGGCAAATTGAGCACGCTACGAATTGCACCTGCCTTCGGATCGTCTGCCCCATAGACCACTCGGGCAATCCGAGCTTGTGACAGGGCACTGGCGCACATGGGGCAAGGCTCAAGGGTGACGTACAGCGTACAGTCGCTCAATTGCCAATCCTGACGAACGGCCCCAGCTTGGCGGAGCACCACGATCTCGGCATGAGCAGTAGGATCGCGATCGCGCTCTCGCCGGTTACTCCCCTCTGCTAGTAATTGGCCGCGACCATCCACCACCAGCGCTCCCACCGGGACTTCTCCCTCAGCACCAGCAGCTTTGGCCAATGCGATCGCCCGTCTCATCCACATTTGATGGGAAGTGCCTATTGCCATCGATCGTCCAGTTCTGCTTGGCTATTGTCCCTAGCCCCAGACCAATTGTGATGTGCTTCTACGACTGTCAATGCTAAATCCCCTTCATTTACGCGCATTGTTACGCACGCGCTACTGCGGACGCCATGTACTGCAATTTTGCCAATTGGATTCCACCAACCGTTTGTTAGCGGAGTGGGCCAAGCGCCAGCAGGACAGCGATCTACCGTTATCGGAAGGGACTGCAGCGATCGCAACCCGTCAATCCAGCGGTCGGGGGCAGCGAGGACACGAGTGGATATCGGCACCAGGCGGGCTATACGCTTCGGTGTTGCTATACCCAGATGTGGAGGCAAACCGGCTTTTGGAATTAACCCTCGCAGTGGCGTGGGGAGTTGCCGTGCAGTTGCGCGAGTGCAGGGGGCTGGATGTGCGGCTGAAGTGGCCCAATGACTTGATGGTGGAGGGTCGCAAGTTGGGGGGAGTACTGCTGCAAGCTCAGTTGATAGGAGGGCGAGTGCGATCGCTGGTGGTAGGTGTCGGGCTCAACGGCTACAACCCAACTCCAGATATTGGAATATCTCTGGCTGATGTAATGACCGAAGATATCGGTCTGACCGCCATAAATCTGACCACCATAGCCGCCGATGTGTTTGCCGGGATTGAACGGGGATACGAATGCTGGAAACCGGATGGATTATCGGGACTCGTTCCGAGCTATCAATCGCTGATGCTGCATTGCGATCGTCCGATAGACCTGACTGGCACCAACGCTCACAGACAAGAAACCGGAACCGTCATCGGAATCGATCCGAATGGTCAACTACAAGTCAACGTGGGTGGACAGCTCACAACCTTTGAGCCCGGCCACATTCAACTGGGGTACGCAACCAAAACATCTCCCTCCTCCCGCTGAATCAAACCACTAGGAAAACGCCGAGATAGCCGCCGAAAATCCCATAAAGAATCCCAGTGCAAACTTGCCAATGAACTGAATGAAGAACAAAAGTGTCAACCCCAAAACCAACTTGAATAGATTGCCGCGATCGAGCATGAAGTCTTTGAAAATGCTCCCAGCTCCACTCAATATCGCAAACCTGCGGAAGGGGCTTGTTAACAGGCTAAATAATGGAATGAAGTGAAACGCTGATACTAAGGCTGAATCAAGTGCACCGTAGATAATGGCAACGATCAACACCGTTTCCAAAGAGGTAGCAGCAACACCAATACTTAAGGACGTCGTTAACAATAGCCCTACGGCAGCCAAAAAGACATTAATACCTGCCCAGAAAAATGGGTTCAGCAGTATTCCCACTTGATTGACGACATCTACAAATGGGTTGCCATCGTAGGGGGTCGCTGGCCACGCCACAGGGATTTCATCGAGTACCAATACCTGAGGACCTGACATTTCTGCAGCCCATTCGTCAGGAATATCAGAGACCTCGTCGTCCCACGCGCTTCCCCAGCCTTCCAAACTTGCGACACAGGCAGTACGAACCATCGATCCCGAACTGCTATCTGGACCAGGATATTGAATATCGACAAGATAGACCCCTGGTAGGGTTTCTGAAACAGAACTCAAAGTACTGGTGATAGGAGTACTGATGCTATCTGAGAAAAAGCTTGCATTTTGTTCGCAAGCTTGAACTAGCGAAGCTTCCTCTTCATACGTTGGAGTGTAGGGGGTTGAGGTCGCCATAGATCTGACACCGTCAGGGGTTGCGACCAGGGCTGCAAGTTCGCAGGCTTGTGGAGATGCTGACGACTGACACTCGGGAAGTTCGAGGGAGTAAAGCTCATTAGACGAGCCGGTAACAACCACGATCGCCATATAGACAACCCAGGCTAATGGCAGGACAAACCGCAACCACTTGGGATAGTTGATTTTCCGGCTGCTGGAGCTGTCGTTTTCCGCAGCTACCTGCTGATATGCCTCTGGCGAGTAAGGAGACTGGTACGCCGGTTCTCCCGAGACTGGCATAGCGGTGTTGCCCGATTGAGCTGCCGGTTTCGGAGTAGGAGGAGCCGCTTTGGGCGCATTCAAAACAGTGTCGATTTGCTGAATCGTGTCTGCCGGTTGTTCGCAGTATCGACTGAACCAGATGGCTGCCTTTCTCAGGTCCGAATCGGAGAGCCCCTCTAATTCCTGAAGCCAGCCAGAAGCATTTTGGGGCTTTTGTCCTTTGAAGATCCGATCGACGCTGTCAATCGCACCCATCTTCTCAGCATCAGACAATTGGTGAAACGTCTTCAGTAGCGTCGCCACTTGGTCTGAAGGAGGTAGCAACTTCCCTTGCAATAGCAGGCGATTGCGGACGAAGCAGTACTGAGATAGTTCGACCGAGGAGCCAGCTTGTTTCTCTTCTGGCTCGGCAACAGCCCCCCCATTCCCAACAACTGGACTAGCCGCCCGAGGCATCTGCTCTGCGGACAGACTCAATAAGGCTTTGCGCTCTGTTTCCCGCTGTCCGGCAGCCCGACTGTAGAACCAAAACGATTCAAGACTGGCGTTTGGCAACTGTTGCAGTTCGTGGCGGACGCGATCGCCGACCCCCTCAAAATCAAATCGCGCATCCGCCGCTCGGTTGGCGCAAATATGCCACTTTCCATCGCGCATCGCCACCTGAAACTGCAGCCCATCCGCCCGAAAATGGCTGTTGAGAGCAAATTTGATATCTTCAGCAGCGATCGGCCCCGAAGCAGGGTGACTGGCAACCGCAGACTGTTCAGCAATCCCCATCGTGGGAGCAGTCCCCGCCGGAACTATTTCCGTAGCAGAGTCCTCATCTACAGTTCCATCAACTGTCCGAGCCGCAAAAGACGACAACACCGACCCCTTCGCTCCACCAAGCTGCACCATTTCAGTCGCCGACTCTTCATCGACGTCAGCAGCAAACTGAGGTACTCCCCCAGGTATTCGTCCTTCTGGCAAACCTGATAGCGACACCATTTCCGTAGCAGACTCCTCATCCACTACCTCTCCGAATTGATGAGTGGCAGAGGACGGCATGCCCGTACCAGCATGGCCAAGGGACACCATTTCGGTGGCAGATTCCTCATCCCAACTCTCGCCGGCAGCCCCTCTGGCAGAGGCTATCCCCGCTGCGGTATGGCCGAGGGACACCATTTCGGTGGCAGACTCCTCATCCCAACTCTCGCCGGCAGACGCTCCAGATAAAGAAGATGCAGGTGAAGCAGACATGGCAGCGCCACCCTGCCCCAACGGAACCATTTCAGTTTCAGAATGTTCGTCTAGGGCTCGATCGACCTGCTGTACAGAGGAGAGCGACTGACCGCTGCCTTGCCCACCCAAACTCACCATTTCGGTGGCAGCATCTTCATCTACATCACGTTGCCCATCGGACATATAGACCTGTTGGAGATCGCCCCCGAGAGGCACCATCTCCGTATCCGCGTGTTCTTCTAGTCCCTCAACACCAGTGTCGGAAGCATCATCTGGAATCTCTTCGGGCAACCCAGCCGAGGGGAGGGACACCATCTCAGTCGCCACATCATCGTCATTGGGATGCGAATGGTCGATGACTTGAGGTGCTTTGACAATATTCGGGATGGTTGTCCCGGACCCTGCGATCTCAGTAGCAGCGTCGGCCTGATCCCGAGAGATGCCCGCATATCCGATCGCCCTTTGCATCTCGTCTGTGGTGCCGGTTAATTGCACCATGTCATTGGGGAGCGCATCGGTTGTCTGTCCGAAATCGGGTTCAGCCATACTCGATTTGCGCTCGGGGGCTGACCGAGTAAACGTGTGGCGCGGAGTTTGGATATAGGTTTGCCAATTGGGTTGAGTATTGCCTAACTCTCGGCTGTACAGCCAAAACCCGTCTGCCGGACCGCTAAATCGATCGACGACGGCTTGCTGTATCCCAGCTGTAATACGGGTGTAGTCGATCTGTGCACCTGGCTGGTGATTGAGATAAACATGCAGGACTTGGCTGTGCTCGACAATCTGAAAGAAAATGTCGTCGGCTTGAAACTGCTCGTTTAAAGATTGAGCGATCGCATCGGCACTGGAGGAGGGCATTCGGCTGAGGGCAATGACTGCAGGTAAGGTACCCAGATGCCACGATTCGCTCGCACAGCTCCCAACGATTTACGACAATCCATTGATGCCCCTCCATCTCGCCCCGCACTCAGTTCTGAAGTGAGGGCCAAACGCCAACCCGACCAAACTCGCATTTAGTCTGCTAGAAAAAACGACTGCCGAGTAACAGACACGTGCCAAGCAGCCAATAATTGCAAAGTGAAGGTGAGAGTGAAAACGTGTCCTGGGACGAGCAGGAGAATCCCCCAGCCAGAAGACTCGCTATCCTGCTGCAACTTCCTCCAGAATTGCTTGAACTCGTTTGCGGAATTCTCCTTTCATGTGTCCGCCACGGATCTCGCCCAAGATTGTGAACTCTCCCTCGGGCTCGTCACAAACGAAATAAGTCGGCCAACCCATGCTGGACTTATCAGGATACCGAGAGATGAGAATGTTGCGGTACTGACGGTAGGTTTTGCCATCTTGCAGCTTGATGTCGATAAATCGCAGGCCCAATTCCCCAGAAACCTTTTCGTCAAAGAAGGACATCTTGTGGCAAATGCCGCATTCAGTTGAGGAGAATTTAACGAGAGTGCGATCCACGGCTAGCAGCAATAAACGACTATTTATCTAATCAGTATGTCACGGGATTGCTGGCTAGTGTGGGATTAAGGGCGTTCGTGCAAGGCTACAAAGAAAAGTCGTGACCACCCGTCAGATCCCTAAACTCAAATAAATGCCTTCAAAGGAATCTTAAGACAAGCTATGAATCATCAAGATTCCAATGATTTGAGTCGCTCGATACACTTTTCCTCTCACCTTGTGCCCATACTCTTTTTATTCGGAAAACCTCTAGCAATGTTCGGCCTCTCCTCCGTGGAGAGGTTTTCTTTTGCTGGGGTGACGTTATCCCTCAGCACTCGGCCTGGGGGCGGCTTGCAATGAGTAGTGCGATCGGTCATGTCCCAGTTTTGTGGAGAGAGTATACCCGCAGAAAAGTTCGGTTGTTTTTTCAAGACCGCTCTGATGTATGACACCGTCGTTGGCTTGTTTATCAACCACTAAGAATTTGGCCTGGCCTGCTAGAACCATTACGCAGAAGTAGTACAGGGCTCGTCTGTTTTGATTCTGACAGCCTGATGCAAGTCAGTGGGGGGACAACTGGCGATGGAGGGGAGACACTGGAGTCAATTCGACTGGAGAAGATGACGGTGCATGCTCGGACGATGGCTTTGCCGCCATGGCCGATTAACCATTACTAACTGGCGTGGATTGGACGCACAAGCTGTTGTACCTAGACTGGCTTGTGTCTGGACTGGCTTCTGTCTGGACTGGCTTGTGTCTGGACTGGCTTCTGTCTGGACTGGTTTGACCTGAACGAGTGCCCCGTCACTGTTAAGAATGGGGATCGACACTTAACCAAAGGCTGACTGCAAAAGCGTGGGTGACAAATGGCATCCCACACAGTAAGTCTGTCAGGACACTAGACAGTGTCTGAGTTAAGACGCTCGCTGGGTCAGACGCGCTAACGATGTGAGCTGTGGGGTAGACGGATGGCGACAGGCTGGGACATCTTTAAGCGCAATCGGACGGCGCAGGTTGCCGGTTGGGTGCTGGTAGTGCTGTACACCTGTGCGCTATTAGGGGAATTCGTGGCCCCGTACGGTCCCTTTGATACTCAAAATCGAGGGTCGCTATTGCCACCCACCCACATCTATTGGCAATCTCCCCAAACTGGAGCGTTTCTAGGCCCCCACGTGTACCCCACCATTCAGGGGGATGTGGACATGGATACGGGAGAGCGACTGTTGACGGTTGATTACAATCGTCCAGCGAGGGTGCGGCTGTTTGTGAAAGGGAGAGACTACCGTTGGTTAGGAATCATTCCGAGCAATCGTCACCTATTTGGTACGGTAGTCGATGGCGATGCTGCTGCTCCGTTTAATCTTTTGGGCACGGATGACCAGGGGCGCGATTACTTTAGCCGCTTGGTGTTCGGCAGTCGGGTCAGCTTGTTTGTGGGCATTGTTGGAGTGCTGATCTCCTTTCCAATTGGCCTGCTGGTGGGGGGGATCGCTGGGTATTTCTCGGGCTGGGTGGATACCGTTTTAATGCGGTTGGTGGAAGTGCTGCTGTCGATCCCCAGCCTATATTTACTGGTGTCCCTAGCGGCTGTCTTCCAGGTGAACCCACTTACCAAAGTGCCGTTTTCAAATTCAGAACGCTTTTTCATCATTGTGGCAATTACGAGTTTTGTCCGCTGGGCCGGTTTGGCGCGGGTGATTCGCGGTCAGGTGCTGTCCATCCGGCAGCGCACATTTGTGGAGGCATCCCGAGCATCGGGGGCCAGAACTCTATTCCTACTGCGGCGTCACATCCTACCCCAGACGGCTACTTATATTGCGATCGCCGCGACGCTGACTGTCCCCGGTTTCATTAGCGCCGAATCGGTGTTGAGTCTGATTGGGTTGGGGATTCAGCAGCCCGATGCCTCGTGGGGCAATATGCTGTCGCTCGCAACCGATGCGTCGATTATGGTGTTGCAGCCCTGGCTGATCGTGCCGCCGACGGTGCTAGTGATCGTTGCAGTGTTGTCGTTCAACGTGTTGGGAGATGGATTGCGAGATGCCCTCGACCCGCGAGATCGTCGCTAGAGAGCGGCTGTTCTCCCAACTGTGGTTCACTCCCAAATACAGCTGCACCCGCAACTGACTGACCTCATGCCTCGATTTCATACAGATAAATTTTGGCCTTGCGATCGCTGGCGATATACAGGCGGTTATTGTCGGGATCGAGCACTACTCCTTCTGCCTTCACGATCCGACGTTGCTTGCCGTTTTTGGAATACGTCAGTGGAAAACTTTGTCGAACGGTTTGGGTTGCCAGATCGAACAGAAACAGCCGTTTGGCCCGATCGCTGACAATCCAGAGGCTATTGCGGGTGCGATCATAACAGAGTCCCGAGAAATCAATGTCGTCGCTAGCTAGCTCGGGAGCGCTGAATCCCCGGCGTTTATCAAGCAGCGTGTGGCCAATGATGGTACCGAGGGTGCCTGACAGTTCGATCAGCAATCCTGGATATCCTTCCTTGACCGTAAACACGGTTGCAGAAGCCTCATTCCACGTAATGCCCTCCAGTCCTTTGTTCGCCAGCGCCGTATCCGCAGGACTCGAATCCGAACCCGTCCCCGAAAAGAACGAGGCAATGGTGGTGTAGTTGGCCATGTCCCGCAGGGCAACCCGCGACACAACCTGTGTGTCGGACAGGCGAATTCTCAGGACCTCATTGGTTTCTTCTTTCACTGCCAACACACATTCCCCCGATGGCTCGAAGGCAATGCCCTCCAACCCATCCACCGGAATCGCAAACGTTTGGTGGTGCTGAATATTGCCCTCGCTATCCAAACAAAAGATGCGCTTGGTATCGTCACTGACCGTCCACAGTGTGTGCGTTTGGGGTGACAATGCTAGGCCGGAGGGTTCTCGTAATCCCTCCGGCTTGTGTTTGATGTCAAGACACGACAGATAGCGAAGAGACAGAGGAAGATTTTGAGACATTTAGCCGCCAGAATATGACTGTCCGTAAACGAGCGCCACAGGAGCTCAAGTCGGGAGCTTTGAGAGCAGTTGCCGTCCGTAGAGATAATCGGTGGCACTTGCCATCCGCCCGTTGACCACAGTGCCCAGAATTGTAGTGCCATAGCGCTGAAGTTGTGAGATCGCGTTGCGGAATGGGTAGAGGTTGTTCGTGCCGGGACGTACCACCATCAGAGCATTTCCCACCTCCCGCGCCATCAACACCGCATCCCCCCTGAGACCGATGGAGGCCCTATCCACCAGCACGTAATCGTAGTGTCTAGTCGCCGCTGCCCGCTGCAGGTAATCGGAAAATTCTCCTTGGGCTACAAACCGAGTCAAATTGCGATCGAGTTGATGGTGGGTCGTTGGGTTGACAGCGGCACAATCAGCTCGGCCTTGGCTAACCAAAAGGGGGGAGTGGCTGCGATCTTAAATGCAGTTAGGCATAGAACAACTGCATTCAACAGCAAAAGCGGTCTCCAATGTCTTGAGACTAAGACAACCAATCTATACATGCCCGGACTCTGTCTCCTTGATTGGAGGATTGCAGATTGGATGGAGACAACGGCTATTGGCAAGCAGTCTCTGATGAGCCGTTCTGTCGGTTGTGAAGTGAGAACCACTGCAAACCCATGTCAGCGCGCTTGCAACATTCCAGCACAGAGCCCTGGACGTTTCCTATACACATGCCGTGCAGGCTAAAAACATGCCATAAGAGCGCCAGGAGCATCGACTCTCTAGGGCTGTCTCATCTCTAGGACTGTTTCAGTATATTTACGGAGGCCACCCCTCAGTCTCGCGTAATATCTCAAACTCGCCTGACCATCTGCCCGCTCGCTAACCACAGAGTAATCAGCTACTGAGTCATCGGCCACTGAGTCATCTATGCCGAGCTGACCTGTGCCCAGATACTTGGAATGAACAGAGTCGAGCGATCTTGCGGTGATGCCCCATAGGTGAGGAGGTTACCTGCAAGTACAGTTATGAGAGCGACCCTCTTCACATCGTTAGTCCGACTCAGTTCACATTGCATGACTCCAAATCGGCCTGGTGTAACGGCTCTCTGTTTTTTGTTGAATACGTGTCTGCTAGGAGCAGCGCTCTCCTTGCCCGAAGTGGAGCTGCCTCCAGAAGATGTGCCATCGCTGTTCTGGGCCAGTCAGAGGTTTGGCCGAGTCTCGGTTGAGATGCCGGATGGAGAGATTGTCGAACAAAACGCGATCGCCGAATGGAAAGCACTGATCGATCTGCGGCAAATACGGGTGTGGGTCTCTGATGCCTGGTTGCAGTTGCCTTACGATGGTCGCTACCGTTTAGTACGTGGGTTGGGAGATATTGCTGCCCGCAAAGGCTATTCCCTAATCGTGGTCGATCTGGACAATACGGTGCTTGCCACCTACGACTGTCGCGAAGATCGCGAGTTGGATAGGAGCGAATCTTCAGAGTCTCCAGTTCCAGAGTTATCATCCCCAGAGTCTCCAACCCGAGAACCATCAACTCCAGAACCATCAACCCAAGAGACGCAGTGTCGCATCGATCTCAATCCATCTGCCACTGCTGAAATCCCGCCCCCCAGGCTTTAACGTTGACCTGCATTGGTTGTCTGAATTCATGAGCTATGCCGTCAAAGAATTGTTTTACACTCTGCAGGGAGAAGGAGCCAATAGTGGTCGGGCAGCGGTGTTCTGCCGGTTTTCTGGATGCAATTTATGGTCGGGGCAGGAGCGCGATCGCACGCAGGCTGTCTGTCAGTTTTGCGATACCGATTTTGTGGGTGTGGATGGGGTCAATGGCGGACGCTATGCCAATGCTGCGGAGTTAGCAGATGCTGTCCTGGGAGCGTGGCAGGCTAGCTGCGAGGAATCTGGATCGACGCATACTTGTCCCTTGGTGGTGTGCACTGGTGGCGAGCCCTTGTTGCAACTGGATGCGGCCCTGGTGGAAGCTCTGCACGAGCGAGGGTTTCAGGTGGCGATCGAAACGAACGGTACCCAGCTCCCCCCCCCCAACATCGACCACATTTGCGTTAGCCCTAAGGCTGGGGCTCCTCTCAATCTCACCCACGGTCACGAGCTAAAGCTGGTATTTCCCCAAGGGGATCTCGACCCGGCTAGTTTTCTAGCTTTGAATTTCGATCGCTTTTACCTGCAGCCCAAAGACGATGCCAATCGCGAGCGGAACACGCAGCAAGTGGTGCAATACTGCTTAAGCCACCCTGAATGGCGGCTGAGCCTGCAAACCCATAAAGTTGTGGAGATTGCCTAGAGGTTCGCATGAAGATCTTTAAGGACTTTCAATTTGAGGCCGCCCACCGTCTACCCAACGTGCCGGAGGGTCATAAATGTGCACGGCTACACGGCCACTCATTCCTGGTGCGGCTGGAAGTCAGCGGCGAGATGGGAGAGCGCTCCGGCTGGGTGCAAGATTTTGGCGATATTTCGAAAGCCTTTCAGCCACTGTACGACCGACTCGATCACTACTACTTGAACGAGGTTGAAGGGCTGGAAAATCCCACTAGCGAGGCGATCGCTGTTTGGATCTGGGAGCGGCTGAAGCCGGCGCTGCCAATGCTCAGTGCAGTTATGGTACGAGAGACCTGTACTAGTGGATGTGTATATAGTGGGCCAGGCGAAGAGGGGTAGACATACAGGGACAAGTGATAGGTGCTTGTGGAGGAGCGATCATTGGTCATTCGTCCTTGGTCATTTGCTTATGTGCGGCCCTACTCCAGGGTGAGAACTGGGGCGATCTCTAGGAAGGTTACGTCTGCGAACTTTTCCTGGATTTGTTGGAAACTCCAGATGTTTTTGCACAGCAAGACTGGGCGTTCCCAACTATCTTTGACTAGCTCGGCACCGTAAAGTCCGGTGAGTTTATCGGCAACGTCCCAGCCACCTTCAATCCAGCGGGCCACGGCGTATCCGAGGGGTTCCAGCCTGGACGCGACGTTGTACTCGCTTTCCAACCGGTATTGCACCACTTCAAACTGCAACTGCCCTACTGCTGCCAGGATGGGATCGCGCTTGGCTTCATTTAAGGAATACATCACCTGGACGGCTCCCTCTTCCTTAAGTTGCTGAATTCCTTTGTTGAATTGCTTGAACTTCGAGGGATTGGGGTTGCGCAGCCAACTGAAATGTTCCGGGGAGAAGCTGGGAATGCCTTCGTATTGCAGGGCTTTACCGGTACAGACGGTATCGCCAATCTGGAACGTGCCGGGATTGACTAGGCCGACAATGTCTCCGGGATAGGCGGTTTCCACCGTTTCCCGCTGTTGGGCAAAGAGCTTTTGCGGTCGCGACAGGCGAATATCTTTGCCGGTGCGGGCGTGCTTGACCGTCATGTCTTTATCGAACCGACCGGAGCACACCCGGATAAAGGCGATCCGATCGCGGTGGCGCGGGTCCATGTTGGCTTGCAATTTGAACACAAACCCGGAAAAATTCTCGCTTTCCGGTACGACAGTGCCGCCGGTACTGGGACGGGGAAATGGCTGCAGCGACAGATCCAGAAAATCATCTAAGAATAGCTGCAGGCCAAAATTGGTCATGGCACTACCGAAGAACACCGGGGTCATGCGTCCGGCATGGACTTCGTCTACATCTAAATCGGCGGCAACTTCGTCCAGAATCTCCAGCTCTTCTTTCAGTTGGTAGTATAAGTCCTCATCCAACATGTCGATCAGCTTCGGATCGCCAATGTGGGACACTTCCACCCTGGCAGCCTTTTGACCGTGAGAACTGCGCTCGAACAGGTGAATTTCTTGATGACCGCGATCGTAGACTCCCGTGAATCGATCGCCTGTGCCAATCGGCCAATTCATGGGGTACGGAGTCAACCCTAGGGTGCTTTCCAGCTCGTCAATCAGCTCGAGTGGCTCCATCGACGGGCGATCCATCTTGTTGATGAAGGTGAAGATAGGCAACTGCCGCATTTTGCACACTTCAAACAGCTTCAGGGTTTGCGCCTCCAAGCCCTTTGCTCCGTCCAGCAGCATGACGGCGTTGTCGGCTGCCGCCAGCGTCCGATACGTGTCTTCACTGAAATCTTGGTGGCCGGGGGTATCCAGCAGGTTAATGTGTTTCCCCTCGTAATCAAACTGCAATACGGTCGAGGTGATAGAAATCCCTCGCTGCTGTTCCAGCTTCATCCAATCGGAGGTGGCGTGCCGCTGGGACTTTTTAGCTTTGACGGCCCCGGCCATATTGACCGCTCCACCGTACAGCAACAGTTTTTCCGTCAGGGTGGTTTTACCGGCGTCGGGGTGAGAAATGATGGCAAACGTACGTCGCCGCTCGATTTCATTAGCGATCGGGGCTGAATTACTCATGCAGGTGGGACGAGGCCTAGAAACAGTGCAGGAAGGTAAACCATCCGACTACGGAATGGATTTCGAGGAGACAGTTGCGAAGTAGATGAGTCACATCTACGGAATGGATGTCCATGCACTAGTGTAGCGATAGACTCACCCGTTACAGGCTGTCGTACTCTATCAGACTGGGCTGACTGGTTGACTGTCTCAGCGGTAATGTCACGATGAATGCAGTCTGGTTGCGATCGCTGCGCATTGAAATATGCCCTTGTAAGCGCTCGACTAACCGTTTGACTAATGCCAATCCCAGCCCCGTCCCCCCCTGTTTCCACAGGTCAGCGCCGGGAACGCGGTAGAACTTATCAAAAATCTTGCCAGACGCATCGCTGGGGATTTCGATACCAGTATTGGACACGGTCATACACAGCGTGTCATCGGTGGCATTGGCCCGTAGCTGAATGCGGTGACCGGCAGGAGTGAATTTATGGGCATTGGTGAGTAACTCGGTCACGATTCGATCGAAGGCAGCCAAGTCAACCACCATGTCGGGTAGGTGGTCGAGTTCGGGTATTTGGAAAACCTGTTGGCGATCGCGAGTGCGCTGTTCGTAGGGGACCATCAGTTGAGACAGCACGGAGGGTAAATGAATCCGATCGAAGTCCCACTCATCCTGTGCTCCTTCTAGCGTTTGCAGGCTGAGTAGATCGTCCACCAAGCGGATTTCGCGATCGCATTCTTCTTTCAGGACTTGATAGTAGCGGGCAATCCGAGTTTGCTCGGCGATCGGCCGATCGCTGTCGGTCTCAAGCTGTTCGTTCAGACACACCCCTAACATCTGGATGGCCATCCGCATACTGGTCACCGGGGTACGCAATTCGTGTGAAACCGTATTGAGAAAATCATCCTTGAGCTGGTTGAGCTGCTGAAGTTTTTCGACCTGAGTCTGGGCTGCTTGGTAGAGCCGTGCTTGGCGAATGCCGATCGCGCATTGGGTGGCCACTTGTTTGACGATGCGCACTTCTAGCTCGCCAAAGGTGCAGGCTCGCGGTCGAAACAACCACAGGTGGCCCAGTACACCCCGTTCATCCACAATCGGGCACACCAAAATCGCTGAGGACTCCGCCTGTTCTAAATGGGATACATCCCGGCGATCGAGGGGGCAAAACTGTACCGGTTGTTCGGCGAGTAACGCCCTGTGGATGAGGTTGTTGGGATCGCTACGCTCGTGCCGCCCGCGAGCCGAGTTCGAGTTCGAGTGAGTGGTGTGTTCGTAAGCAATGGTGAATTCCCGGCGATCGTTGCTGTATAACCCGGCTTCGCAGCAATCCGCCTCCAAGCCCTCCGCCAACTCTCTTACGGCCGCCTGCAGAATTTGCTCTTCGTCCAGGCTGTCCCGCACCTTGTCTGTGATCTGTTTCAGGGTTTCTTCTAATTCCAGCGCTTGTCGGAGTTGGTAGGTGCGGCTGCGGATTTTGCGCTCTAAGTCGAAGTTCAGTGTTTGTACCTGTTGGTACAGCTCTGCCTGTTGGATGGCAATTTCTAACTGTTCGATGAAGGCAACGATGGTGACCGCTTGATTGGAGGCACTCAGGATGGACGGTTGGCGATCGTCACTCAGAATCAAGCATCCCCACCGCTGGCCATTCACCCGGAGGGGAATCACCCACCACTGTCCGGGAAGCAGGGCTGTTACCGCCGGATCGATCCCTCGATCGTGCGCTTCGGTGGCGGACAGCCGTAACATGTGTCGAGAGTTAATCTCGTGTAGAGGTGGACAAGCACCGCGATCGCCGATTTCCTTACCCACCAGATCTGAAATATCGTCCGATGTGCCAGCCGCACAGATCGCCTGCCACGCTTGATGCTCGGGGAGAAATTGCCAAATGGACGTGCTGGCGACCCGAAATTCAGAAGCAATTAAATTGACAGCAGTTGCAAATACCGTTTTGAGGTTGAGGGATGTGCGTAGTGCTCGCGTTACCCGATTGAGGGCTTGCTCCCGCTGTGCCTGTTGTTGGGTACGCCGGTACAGCTCTGCCTGCGTGATGGCAATGGTCACTTGTGCGGCCAAGTGTTGCAGCAACTCAATACCGGAGGGCCGCCATTCCCATTCAGCGCTGCAATGTTGGATGGAGATCAGTCCCCACAGGCGATCGTCTTGTTCGATCGGAATCACAGCGTGAGACTGGACGGGAAGTCTGGCCGGAACGTCATTATGGTGAAATGTCCCGGTAGTATGCGCACCCGGCAACGCTAGCAGCGAATCGTCGTCGGCAGCTAAGTTGCGACCGCCCTCACTCGCGGTTTCTGTCGAACTCGCTGTTGCAATCTGAACCTTGCCTCGAACAAACTGGCGTAAGGATTGGGGGTCGAGTTGTTCTTCGAGCGTGCGAGCATTGAGCAACTGAGGGCACTCGGAAGACCGCGATTCGGCCACCACAGTACCTTTCGTCAGACCGCAACGAAAAACAGCCACCCGATCCGCGTGGAGTAAACGGCGCACTTCATCGGCGGTTGTCGATAGGATGCGATCGAGGTCAAGGGATTCGGAAATCTTCTCCGCTACACCGCGCAACACGCGTTCCTGCTGGATGCGATTGTGAAGAGAGACCTCTGCTCGCTTGCGCTCGGTAATATCTCTGACCGTGCCCAATACAAATCCTTCCACCTGTCGCTCGGGCAGCAGACCGGCAGGCGCGACGAACCCATTTCCCTGACTGCTCCACCAGCGCCATTCACCGGAGCGAGTACGAACTCGAAATTCAATATCGTCGGCGGAAGGGGGGATAGAGAGTTCGGAACCGCTGGCCCGAACTGGTGCCGTGTTGTTTTCAGAAATGAAACATCGATCGTCACTAGCAGGATCCTCACCCGTACTCCGATGAGCTGGAAATGGTCTATTCGCCGCCCGATCGAGGCAGGCGCACAAGTGTTGGTCTAGGGGGGAGATATCGAGAGGATGGATAAACCGCTCCCACGACTGTCCTCGCACTTCATCTGCTTGATAGCCCAGTGTGCTCAGCAGCTTTTCACCCATAAACGCCACCTGCCTGCGAGCCACGTTGTAGATGCAAGCCCAGTCCGTACTGCGATCGACGGCCTGTTGCAAGTAGCGGTCAAGCAAACCGGTCGGGTCGGTGATGCGATCGCTGACCAAAATGCCCACCAACGCCATTACCCCCATCCCTAATTCGGGAGCTTGGCGAATGGTGCCACGGATTTGAATCAGTCGACCCAACCGATGCACGAAGGTGCAGGAGATGGGAGCAATGTGCAGGGCACTGCGCGAGCAACGTTCGAGATGCTGAAAAAATGCCGAGGCATCTGCTCGATCCAACCAGTCGAGGGCGTTATTGCCGATCGCCACCGAGTGATGGACTCCGAGTAATTGGCCTCCAAATCGGTTAAGGGCGACTACCCTACCGGTTGAGGTCAGGGCCATACAGAGGGCCGGTACGTTGTCGTACAAAGCTTCTGCGTCAAGCGCTAGTGCTGACGCCGGTATTGAAGCAGATGGCGATCTGAGCGGGGCACGCCCCACCTGACGGTGCCTGCCCGAATGTCGAATTCGCTTGAGAAAAGGATGACCCATTCGACAAAGTCCGCTGTAACAGCGAAAAACCTCTATAAACAACAGAAGATTAGATACTGGTGAGCAATCGCTCTTCTACAAGCGGCTAATTGTTCACGAGAGACGTTATCCTCCCCAATCGTCGCTGATTGAGACGGCAGTAGACCTGCGCAAATTAGCGAATTAACCGAGCCAACCAATGGGGGAAGTACTATGCCGAGCCTTCCTAGAATCGTGAGCAATCTACTCGACATCCCACAGCGCGGAAGCACTGCTGACTCCAGGCGATAACTCACAGAAAATCACACGGTTGTATGTAGATTTCTCCTATCAATTACTCTCATCTTAATCAAAAGAAATCTACCTTGACATAACAACTTCGTCAATTGAAACTTTCACGGATGATGGTGCTGTATAGTCCAGCCAGTATAGGGTTTTGGCGTTATTTTTCAATCAGTATGCCCCCCAAGCATTGCGTTTAATCAATACCTTATAAGCGCATGTATCCGAATCAAAAATGATTTCGGTGAATTCACGCATAAACGCGGTTGAAATCAGTTCTCTTGTCTGTTGTTTCCGCATTTTATAGCGATCGGCAATCTGCTATTGAGAGTTCCCTAAACATGCCGCCATATAGCTCATGGATTAAAGCTGCCTCCACACTCCAGACCTAACAGCGGATGCTATAGCATTCGGCAATCCGCTAAAGAGGATTCTCCAGTTTCATCAGCAAATCAATGCTTTGAGCTGTCTTCGCACTCCAGACCTTACAGCAGGTTGCTATATACCAACTTCTGCTACCACAGTTTGTGAACCAGTACTAAAGACAGGGAATCGTACGGCAAGCCGCTCTACTACCAAGAGCAGCGGGAACTAAGGCCATGTAGCGATCGACGCATCTGCCTCGCGGTTGCTCGACTGACGTGAAAGAGTTCTCGTAAGCAGGTTTCGGATAGGTGGGGTGTCAACCTGCTGGTCAATGACTAGCTTTGGCCGAACGCTGGCGGGAAGAATAGAACGGAGTGCCAACTGCGACGCAAAATCTCACCGGTAATGCTGGGTACGGTCAATTCCCAGATTTTGCCAATGTTGGTCGAGCTAGTCGCGATCGCCGTGATGTCTTCTTCCTGAGCCGTGGTCAGAATTTCCTTGACGGGCGAGCCTTTGCGCACTGAATATTCGATTGAAAGGGGATGCCCAACTTGCTGAGTAAAGTACTCTCCCAGTTCTCGTAGCTTGGCTTCTGCATTGCGACACAGCTCGTCCGCACGTTCCTCCGAATAGCGTCGGCTCGACGTATCGATCGCCGCCAGCAGCATAACGGCCTCGCACTTGGTCTGCTGGCACAGTAGCGGAGACAGCATATCTAGCAATCTCTGCTTGGGACTCTCTAGGTCGCATGGAACCAGAAGATAGTCAAACAAATGCCCGCACCGTAACTGCAATTCCGCCACCGTCATGCTGGCAACCAACTGCGGCCGCATAATCAAAATTGGAATTTTTAACTGCTGAATTAGCTTCATGGTGGTGCTGCCAAACACCTTTTCAGCTAGTAAGCTGCGACCTGGAGGCCCCAAAATCAACACATCCGCATCAAATTCTTCAATGGCTCGCTGCAGTACTTCTCCAGGCTTGCCCACTTTCACCGTAATGGCGGGGTCAAACGTGGTCTGCACAACTTCGGGGTCAATGTAGGTCTGAATGACGTCTCGGGCGGCCTTGATTTCGGGATCGTGCGACTCTGGGATGCCTCCCACTTGGCGATCGCCCCAAGGAATCGCATGCACAAAGTTTAGGGCCTTCACTCCGCTGTTGTGGAAATCCTTGAGGCAGAGGCCCAGACGGTACATACCATCTTCTAGATCGGTTGCCACAAGTACGCGATCGAACATGCACCACTCCATTGCAAGCAAACGGCCATTTTAACCGTAGCACCTCTATTTTAGGCTGTTGATGATGCGCAATTGACCTTAACAGCTTTGGAAATCCCGCGTGGGGGCTTGCTCAACGTCATTTTATAGATGGAGCGACTGAAGCGGAATAATCGCCTTTCAGCACAACGGCAGCATCAGAGTTGAATGCTCTTGCGTGCTTCCCCCAATGTGGGAGGAGGGTTGGAGATGAGGGCGATCGTACTCCTGTTGCTCACTCTCGCTCCTTGCGGAACTCGTAGGTTTTTCATAGAGGGTTTTTCATAAGGGTTCTCATGGATGCATTGCTCACGCAGAGTTCAGATCGTTGCAGATAAATCGATAGATTTTCCGATTACTGCACTGCCTGCACTGAACTGTTGATATCCATCAATGAAAACGCGGAGATCGCCGCTAGTCTTGGGTTTCGGACGGTTATCCCTACCCTAAATGGCCGGTTGAAGGGCATAGGGACGTGAGTTACCATTAGCAGTCGAAGTACGAGAGTGCTAGCTCCCAGTTGTCTGCCTTGCAGATTGTGCGAGCTGTACACCTCGCCACATCAGTTGTGCTGTCGATAGTGCATGCACGTCTCTTCATGCCAATGGCCTAGAGACCAACGGCATAGGGATTAATGAATGGTCTAGAGATTGGCCACAACTGAACTACACTCTCACCACAAGACATCTCACCACAAGAGGAATCACAGCTAGATATGGCTAGTCTGAGTTTATCCGCCACTACCCTCAAGCCGTTGGGCGATCGCGTTCTGCTGAAGGTCGCCTCTCAGGAAGAAAAGACTGCTGGCGGTATCCTGTTGCCCGACTCCGCCAAAGAGAAGCCCCAAGTGGGCGAGGTCGTCGCTGTTGGTCCCGGCCAGCTCAACGATAAAGGTCAACGAGTTGCTCCTGAAGTCACCGTTGGTAGCAAAGTCCTCTACGGCAAGTACGCCGGAACTGAACTCAAACTGGCTGGTGAAGAGCACATGCTACTGGCTGAGAAAGATATTTTGGCGATCGTCGAATAGCTCCTGACAAGCTGCGTTATCCGGCTACAGAACAGTTGCTGCTGCAATTGGTAGTTCTCGCCTGTAGCTCCTATAAGTAGCGATACTTCCAGCTACTCAACGCATCTGCCTTTCGTTCACCCCTTTCATAGGAAACTCCCATGCCTAAAGATGTAGTTTTTGACGAGTCTGCTCGTCGCTCGCTAGAGAGAGGCGTCAATCAGCTAGCCGATGCCGTTCGCATTACGCTTGGCCCCAAAGGACGCAATGTTGTACTGGAGAAGCAGTACGGCGCGCCTCAAATCGTCAACGACGGCGTCACGATCGCCAAAGAAATCGAGCTGGAAAACGCTCTGGAAAATACGGGTGCACAACTGATTCGTGAAGTTGCCTCCAAAACCAACGATGTAGCTGGTGATGGCACCACCACCGCTACTGTTTTGGCTCAAGCCATGATCCGCGAGGGCCTCAAGAACGTTGCGGCAGGCGCAAATCCCGTTAGTCTCCGTCGTGGCATTGACAAGACCGTTGACGGTCTGGTGTCCGGCATCTCCGGCTTGGCCAAGGTCGTAGAAGACACCAAGACAATTGCAGAGGTGGCTACCGTATCGTCAGGTAACGACACCGAAGTCGGTCAGATGATTGCCAAAGCCATGGATGCGGTTGGTCGCGATGGCGTCATCACCGTTGAAGAATCCAAGTCCCTAGATACGGAGCTGGATGTCGTTGAAGGGATGCAGTTCGATCGCGGCTACATCTCTCCCTACTTTGTGACCGATTCCGAGCGAATGGTCACCGAATTTGAAGATGCTCTGCTGCTGATTGTTGACAAGAAAATTTCCTCCATCCAAGACCTCGTGTCTGTTTTGGAGAAAGTGGCTCGCGCAGGCAAGCCCCTACTGATTATTTCTGAAGACCTAGAAGGGGAAGCACTGGCTACGCTGGTTGTGAACCGCTTGCGTGGTGTTCTGAATGTCGCAGCAGTCAAGGCTCCCGGATTTGGCGAGCGCCGTAAAGCAATGCTTCAAGACATTGCGATTCTGACTGGCGGTCAAGTCATTTCGGAAGAAATCGGCCTCAAACTAGACACCGCCGATCTAGAAATGCTGGGGTCAGCCCGCAAAGTGAGCGTCAGCAAAGACACCACCACAATTGTGGCATCTGGCGATACCGCCTCCGAGGTAGAGAAGCGCGTTACCCAACTGCGCAAGCAGGTGGAAGAAACCGATTCTGACTACGATCGCGAAAAAATCTCCGAGCGGATTGCCCGTCTGTCAGGTGGTGTAGCTGTGATTAAGGTGGGGGCAGCTACCGAGACCGAGCTAAAAGATCGCAAGCTGCGGATTGAAGATGCGCTGAATGCAACGAAAGCTGCGGTTGAAGAAGGCATCGTCCCTGGTGGCGGCACCACTCTGCTACATCTGAGCAAGCAAGTAGCTGGCCTCAAGTCTGGCCTGTCCTCAGAGGAAGCTATTGGGGCCGATATTGTGGCTCGTGCTATCGAAGCGCCAGTGCGTCAGATCGCTGAAAATGCCGGTCTTGAAGGGTCTGTGATTGCTCAGAAAGTCCTGGAGCGAGAGACCAACATTGGATACGACGTCCAGCAAGCTGACTATGTCGATATGATTGCCAGCGGCATTGTTGACCCTGCGAAAGTCGTGCGCTCCGCGCTCCAAAACGCAGCGTCTATTGCCGGTATGGTGCTCACCACCGAGGCCTTGGTGGTTGACAAACCCGAACCTCCATCTGCTGGCCCCGACCCCGCTGCTGCAATGGGCGGTATGGGTGGCATGGGCGGCATGGGCGGCATGGGCGGCATGGGCATGATGTAGTCTGCCGCACCTACCACTCATTCATTCCATGTGTGAATGATTGATTCGCAGCCGGGACAAGTACCCGGCTGTTTTTTGTAGCTTGCCAAGGATTCAAAAGTCAGTCAGACATTAGGTTCGGCAGATCGGCTCGAGCGAGATATTCACCGCTCAGCACAACGGTAGTTTTTAAGGTTGAATATTGCTCTTTTCTCTCAACCTGAGTTCGATATGCGATCGGCAAGCAGGAGGCAGAACACACTGCCGGTATGAAATACAACATTTAAATTGAGCTAGTGCGCCTTTCGACGAACCCCAGCCCCTGGTAATTTTGTCTGAGTGGTACGATACGGGGTGCCAAAATCAACAGACATTGTCTGGAAGAAGCGAAGTTCTCTTCTTCATAGCTTTTCGCCCGTTCTGTGACCCAATGAAATTTGTACGGAGAGCGAACCCAATAGATCGATGATTTGGGTCAATACCCAAATCTGCTTCTCCTTGCTGTCCACTGCTTTTACTATCCGCCGTGTTGGAGTGTTAACCCCCCATGCCTACGCCAAATTCTATTATTCGTCAGTTATCCCGCTGGCCAGCCCGCTTGATGTCTCTGTCTGTGGCCGCGATCGCCGTTGTATGGATGGGGCTGTTCCTGACTGGGGCGCAGGCTGCGACATCTCCAAATGCACCTATACCCACACCAGCAATTACGCAAACACCAGAGATAGCTGCCATCAACGATTCTGCTGCCATTGTGGCCCAGGTCGAAGTCCCCGATCCTCAACAATTCCGCTCTCTGGAGCAGGAAGACAGCAGCCTTAGCATACTGAGAGCAGAAGAATTGCTGCAGCAAGCTCAGTCGGCAACGCAAGCTCAAGATTTCGACACGGCTGTTGGCCTGCTTGAGGAAGCATTTAATGCGTTCAACCAACGCTCTAACTTTTACCAAGCGCTCTCCCGCAGCTTTGCTGGTATCGATAACCGCCTCTCCGATACCCTGCGAGAGCAGGCCAGAGAAGCCGCTCAATCCCGCGACCAAACTTCCTTCGAACTCGGTGTTGTCTACCGAGCCGCCAATCGCCCCGAAGAAGCCGTGTCCCAAATGGTGCAGGTAATTTCCAGCCAGGGCCCCACTCGCGAACTTGGAGCCAATGCATACAACCAGCTATTGGAGCTGGGATTTGTCGATACTCCCTTTGAGTCTTAGTGGTCTGTCAGTAACGAATAGTCAGTTAGTAGCTAATGGCTTGCTAGTAATCGTGTCGGTAACTGTTTGGCGGGCCTATGTCGCAGATGTCATCCTTCGGGATTAGGTCAGCTGATGGGCTGAAATTCTCAATTCATTAAGCGACCTTCAGCTTGAGGCCACATCACGATACAGTTCAGGCTGTTGCTCTCATGACAGAGCAGCAGCTTTTTTATATCTAGGTCTCGTACCGCTCACTGTTCAGTTCTTGCCTTCAATTCCCCATGCCAGATTCCCCTCGTTCAGTTGGCTCTTCTACCCCGATTAATTCTCCGGGTTCGGCTGATTCCCCCGATCGCGTGTCAGCGCGGGTGCAACAGCTATACGACAGCTTTCCATTTCCAGGGGAACCGATCGCTGGCGAAGATCCTCCGGGATTCAATTGGCGCTGGAGTTGGCCACAGGCCTACTCCTTCTGTACGGGGGCCTATCCTCAGAATGCAACCCCGCGAATTTTGGATGCAGGTTGCGGATCGGGCTGCGGAACCGAATACATTGCTCACCAGAATCCAGACGCGGAGAAATGGGCGATCGACCTCAGCTCTAAAGCCCTAGAGGTGGCACAAGAGCGCTGTCGCCAATCAAACGCCCCTGAGGTTGAGTTCCGCCATCTCAGCCTGTATGACGTCGATCGCATCCCCGGCCACTTTGATTTCATCAACTGCGTCGGCGTACTGCACCATCTGCCCGACCCCACTTTGGGACTGAAGGCCCTAACGGACAAGCTGGCTCCTGGCGGCATCATGCATGTGTTTGTGTACAGCGAGCTGGGGCGCTGGGAGATTAGCTTGATGCAAAAGGCTCTTCGCCTGCTAGTCGGAGGCAATGAAGCCCATCCTTTAGAAGAGGTCGAGCAACTGAAGGTGGGTTTGCAGGCCGGTCGAGATCTGTTTGAAATCCTGCCCGAAACGAACCGCATCGTGCGACAGGAGACAGAGCGCTGGGCGGCGGAGAATCGCGCGGATGAAAATTTTGCCGATATGTACCTACATCCCCAAGAGGTGGACTACAACTGCAATACCCTGTTTGAGTGGATTGCCACTTCGGGGTTGGAATTCGTGAATTTCTCCAACCGGCAGTTCTGGAACTTAGAGCGACTGCTGGGCGATCGCCCTCAGCTGCTGGAGCAGGCCAAGCAATTGGATAGAAAACAGCAATATCGGCTGATCGAATTGCTCGATCCGGTCGTCGCCCATTACGAGTTTTACCTGGCGAAACCACCTTTACCTAAAGTGACATGGACGGCTGACACGATTGGAGATGCGATCGCCTACCGTAGCCCTTGCTTGTGGTACTGGCCCGGTACAGCTTTGCTCAACTACGCATTCGAATCCGTCAAACTGTCGCAGGGGGCTTACCAGCTACTGGAAGCGGCAGATGGTTCGCAGACGGTAGCAGAGATTTGCAACCAACTCTTAGAGCCTCCTGACACTGACGAAATTCTATCCCTCCACAGCAGCCAGACTCTACTACTAAAACAGCCGTAAAATTCGTGACATTCAAATTTATTTTTGGTGTTCTAAGAGCACTTATTGGAGCCTTTAGAAAAACTTTCGTTCCCGCCGTTTCGCGATCCCGCTTGATGATAAACTCCTAGTGACGCGAAGGCGTAAACCTTCGTCCCTTCAGGCAGAGTAAGGGTTTCTGAGGTTGTTGTCTTCTGACCGATCGATGTTTTTTCCCCTGCCAAGCGCGCCACTCAATGTCTCGATAGGTGGTTGTACCTATTGTGATATGTTAAGAAGCGGCTGCTAACGTCCGTGGGGTCGGAGGCGGTAGCTGTCCGACAGGCTTTTGTAGGGCTTTGTTGCCACTATCGAAGACCTCGCCCGAAGTCGAAATGAGCTGCTTGTATGAGTCAACCTACTCGTTTGGCGACTGATTCACCGCAGGTTGCGGATGCTTCCAGCTCCGCCAACTCGAATGCCGAATCCCTGCCTCTTTCGGAGGAAGTCCCGTCAGGCGGAGAGTACGACAAATTTAAGCGACAACTCTTGGTCACCACTCTCATTTGCTGCGCTGTCATTGCGTTCACGATGGCCTGGTTCTATCCCACAAATGTTGTGATGAACTACGCGATCGGGTCAATTGTGGGGCTGGTGTACCTGAGAATGCTGGGTCGAGGTGTGGCCAGATTGGGGCCTTCCAGTCGGAGTACCGGTAGCGGTGCTCGCCTGGCACTATTCGCAGCCCTAATTATCGTGGCCACTCGGGTCGAGTCCCTAGAGATATTGCCTATCTTCTTTGGGTTCATGACCTACAAGGCTGCACTGTTTGTATATGCCTTTCAAACGCTGGTTCCGACTCGGAAATCCTAAGGTTCCATGATTGATTTACTATCCATGCCCAACCTCTTACCGTTTGCCGAGCTAGAAGTTGGCTACCACCTGTACTGGCACATCGGCAAATATTCGATTCACGGTCAGGTTCTGATCGGAAGTTGGATTGCGATTGCTATCATCTTGGCTCTGGTTTTCTGGGGAACGCGCTCGATCGAGCGAATCCCTGCCGGGCCGCAAAACTTCCTTGAATATGTCCTTGAGTTCATTGAAGGCTTGGCGAAAAGCCAGATTGGCGAGAAGGAGTTCAGACCTTGGGTTCCTTACGTAGGTACTCTATTTCTGTTCATTTTCGTCTCCAACTGGATGGGTAACCTTTTCCCCTGGAAAATCATTACTCTTCCAGAGGGCGAACTTGCATCGCCAACGAATGACATCAACACCACACTAGGTCTTGCACTACTGACTAGCGTCACCTACTTTTACGCTGGTATTCGGAAGAAGGGGTTTGGTTACTTCAAAAAGTATGTAGAGCCCACGCCTATTCTGCTTCCGATCAACATTTTGGAAGACCTGACCAAGCCTCTTTCCCTCAGTTTTCGACTGTTTGGAAATATCTTGGCGGAGGAGCTAGTCGTTGCCGTAATCGTCTTGCTGGTACCGCTAGTTATTCCAGTACCGTTGATGATTCTTTTCTTATTTACTGGTGCAATTCAGGCATTGATTTTTGCAACGCTTAGTGCCAATTATATTGGTGAAGCGCTTGAGGGGCATGGCGACCATCACGACTAAGTATGTGTGACTCGTCCAATTGTTTCGGCTGGCTGACGATTTTTTACGTCTGCATTTGGGCCACCCTCTGCACAAGTTTGTTAGTGATTAGTTACTAGCAATTTCTGACCACGTTAACCAATCATCGCGTTTTTGCGATTGAAGTAAAGGAGACCACTTCGATGGATTCACTGACTGCTGCTGCTTCCGTTCTGGCTGCTGCTCTCGCAATTGGTATTGGAGCTATTGGCCCTGGTATCGGTCAAGGTACTGCAGCTGGTAGTGCTGTAGAAGGTATTGCTCGCCAGCCCGAAGCAGAAGATAAGATTCGCGGCACCTTGCTGATCAGCTTGGCCTTCATGGAAGCACTGACCATTTACGGCTTGGTTGTAGCACTCGTACTGCTGTTTGCTAACCCCTTTGCTTAAACCGAAGTAGAGCGTGGCACTTGGTGCATGGCTATATAGTAATGCCTGCCAGGTGCCGCGATTTCGATCTGTAATAGTGCCCTTAATAGTGCCCTTGGAAAGTCATGATTCATTGGTCCTTAATCGTTGCGGCAGAGGCTGTCGAACAAAAGGCAAGTTTGTTTGGCTTTGATGCCACATTGCCTATCATCGTCATCGAGTTTTTAGTCTTGATGACAGTCCTGAAGGGGTTGTTTTTCGGCCCTCTAACTAAGGCGATTGACGATCGCAATGACTACGTCCGGAGCACGCTTGCCGATGTAAAGGCAAAGCTAGCGGAAACTGAAGCGCTTGCCACTCAGTACAAGCAAGAGCTGTCCCAAACGCGAGTTCAATCGCAAACGGTGATTGCCGAGGCGCAAGCTGCCGCAAATGACATCCGCAACCGCATGGTAATCGAAGCGCAGCAGAGCGCTCAGGCTGATGTGGATAAGGCTCGCCAAGAGGTGGAGCAGGAAAGGGAAGCCGCTCGTAAGTCGTTGGATGCTGAAGTTGCTCGTCTGAGCGATGGCATTGTTAGTAAGCTTCTAAGCGCCGTGTAGTGCGACCCCGTAATTTGGAGACTCAACGATGTTTGCCTCATCTGGCGGATTTGGAATAGATTTTGACATCCTAGGCAGCAATATTCTCAATATTCTGGTTGTTCTGGGGTTGCTCATTTATTTGGGCAAGAATGCCATCGGCAATATTCTGAGCGAGCGCAAATCGGTGATTCTCTCGGCTCTCAAAGACGCGGAGGAGCAGCAGAAGGCTGCCCTACTGCAAATGTCCGAGCAGAAAGAGAAGCTTGCTAAGGCTCAGCAAGAGGCTGCATCGATCTTGGAGCAGGCGAAAGCGACAGCCGAGCAGCTCAAAGCTGAGATTTTGACTCAAGCCGAAGATGACGTTGTCAAGATGAAGGCTGCGGCTGACCGAGAGATTGCGGCCGAACGCGACCGCGCAATTGTTCAGCTGCGTCGGCAGGCGGTTCAGAAGGCTTTGGAACAAGTTGAGGCCGATTTGCCTAGCCGGTTGAACGACGACGTTCAGTCTCGCTTGATTGATAACAGTATTCAGCTTCTCGGAGGATAGTTAGGATGGCTGGCGATATTGCCAAACAGGTGGCGGTACCTTACGCCGAAGCGATGTTGTCGATCGCGACTGGCCAAGACGCGGTCGATAAATTCGGCGAAGATGCGAGAGGCATTCTGGCCGTTCTCGAGCAAACTCCGGAGCTCTCCTCGTTCTTAGCGAGTCCACTAGCAACGGCCGAGCAGAAGAAGGCGCTGATTACTCAGGCTTTCGGTGACAGCATCCATCCGATGGTTACCAATGTTCTGATGATCTTGGCCGACCGCCGACGTATTGTTTTCCTCGAGCAGGTATGCGAACACTATTTGACCCTGCAGCGCAAGCTTCAGAAGATTGCATTGGCCGAGGTGACCTCTGTATCCCCTCTCAATGACAACCAGAAGCAAGCAGTTGTGGACCGGGTCAAGCGCCTGACGGGCTCCATTGGTGTCGAGCTGAAAGAGAGTATTGACTCCGACCTTATTGGTGGCGTGATCATTCGCGTGGGTTCTCAGGTCATCGACGCCAGCTTGCGCGGTCAGCTTCGCCGTCTGGCTTTCCAACTTTCATAACAGTTATCCCTTACATCTCCCTGTCGACGAGGACATTATGGCTACGATTCGCCCCGACGAGATCAGCAGCGTCATTAAGCAGCAGATCGAGCAGTACAACCAGGAAGTCCAGGTTACCAATGTCGGTACTGTGCTTCAGGTTGGCGACGGTATTGCTCGCATCTACGGTTTGGACAAAGTGATGTCCAGCGAGTTGCTCGAATTTGAAGATGGCACCATTGGCATTGCCCAGAATTTGGAAGATGACAACGTTGGTGCGGTACTGATGGGTATCGGCCGTGACATCCAAGAAGGAAGCTCTGTCAAAGCAACTGGCAAGATTGCGCAAGTACCTGTTGGTCCTGAACTGATCGGTCGCGTCGTCGATCCGCTGTGCCGTCCGATCGATGGTAAGGGTGACCTCAATTGTTCCAACACTCGTCTATTGGAATCCCCGGCTCCTGGCATTATCGCCCGTAAGTCCGTGTGCGAGCCCCTGCAGACCGGTATCACTGCTATTGACTCGATGATTCCCATCGGCCGCGGTCAGCGCGAGCTGATTATTGGTGACCGTCAGACCGGTAAGACCACCGTTGCAGTAGATACCATTCTCAACCAAGCCAGCGAAGACGTAATTTGCGTTTACGTTGCAGTCGGTCAGAAAGCATCTACCGTTGCTCAGGTTGTTGGCACCCTGGAAGATAAGGGCGCTCTCGACTACACCGTAATTGTTAACGCTAGTGCGAACGATCCTGCGGCACTGCAGTATTTGGCTCCTTATGCTGGGGCGGCGATCGCAGAGCACTTCATGTACGAAGGCAAGCACACCCTGGTTATCTACGATGACCTGTCCAAGCAAGCGGTTGCTTACCGTCAGATGTCCTTGCTGCTGCGTCGTCCCCCGGGTCGTGAAGCTTATCCCGGAGACGTATTCTACATTCACTCTCGTTTGTTAGAGCGTGCGGCCAAACTCAGCGACGAGCTCGGTTCGGGTTCCATGACGGCACTGCCCATCATCGAAACTCAAGCTGGCGACGTATCCGCTTACATTCCTACCAACGTAATTTCCATTACTGACGGTCAGATCTTCTTGGAAGCTGACTTGTTCAACGCTGGTTTGCGTCCTGCTATCAACGCCGGTATTTCGGTCAGTCGTGTGGGTTCTGCCGCTCAAACCAAAGCCATGAAGCAGGTGGCCGGTAAGATTCGTTTGGAGCTGGCTCAATTCCGCGAGCTGGAAGCGTTTGCCCAGTTTGCCTCCGACCTGGATGCTGCGACTCAGGCTCAGTTGGCCCGCGGTCAGCGCCTCAGAGAGATTTTGAAACAGCCCCAGTACTCTCCTCTGTCTGTTGCCGAGCAGGTTGCCGTCATCTATGCCGGTACCAACGGTTTCTTGGACGACATTGCACTAGAGAAGGTCGTTGACTTCAAGCAAGGATTTATTGCTTACTTGGGCACCAACCAGCCGAAGTATGGCGAAATCATTGCGTCCGAGAAGAAGTTGACTGACGAAGCTGCCGAGCTTCTCAAGCAAGCCATCAGCGACTACAAAATGACCATGGCTGCCTAGCCCATTTTCGCTAACCCCTATTAATACCGAGCCACCCCATCGAGAAGACCTGTCATGTCGAATCTGAAGGCTATTCGAGATCGCATCAAATCTGTTAAGAACACTCGCAAAATCACCGAGGCAATGCGACTGGTTGCAGCCGCTAAGGTGAGGCGTGCCCAAGAACAGGTGGATGCCTCCCGTCCATTTGCCGACCGGCTAGCTCAGGTCTTCTTCCGCCTGCAGACTCGCCTACAGCTTGAGAGTGTGGAGCTTCCATTAATGGATACTCGCACTGTGAAGCGAGTTGCGTTGCTGGTGGTTACTGCTGACCGCGGTCTCTGTGGTGCCTACAACACCAACGCCATCAAGAAGGCTGAACAGCGCATTGCCGCTTTGAATGCTGATGGTATCGAGTGCGATCTGCACCTGGTGGGTCGGAAGGCAAACCAGTACTTCAAGCGTCGCAATGCCCCTGTGGTGAAGTCCTACGAAGGTTTGGAACAAATTCCAACCGCGTCGGAAGCTGCAATGATTGCGGATGAGTTGATTACTGCGTTTGCAGCTAAGAAAGTCGATCGCGTCGAAGTGGTCTTTACCCGCTTTGTGTCGCTGATTAGCTCTCGTCCTGTGCTGCAGACCCTGCTGCCCCTAACTTCTGACCTACTGCAGACTGACGATGTCTTCAAGATGTTAGTCAAGCAAGGGGAGTTTGCGGTTGAGCGCGATGAAGTCGATGTCGATCTGACTGCTCCCCCTCAGGACATGATCTTCGAACAGGACCCTGTGGAAATCTTGGACTCGCTGTTGCCTCTCTACATCGAGAGTCAGCTTCTGAGAGCGCTGCAAGAGTCTGCCGCTAGTGAATTGGCGTCTCGAATGACAGCCATGAATAACGCTAGTGATAATGCGAAGGATCTGATCGGTCAGCTGAACTTGGGTTACAACAAGGCCCGTCAGGCCAGCATTACCCAAGAGATTCTGGAAGTTGTTGGTGGCTCCAGCGCGGTATAAACCAGAGACTGCTATCTCAATTGGATTTAAAGAAGGTGTTCCGACGTATCGGGGCACCTTTCTCATTGCTCGCTATTGATGGAGATAGGGGCTCAGCATATTGCAACGGGAGATTCGGTGGATTGAGCGACTTCCCAGTAGATGTGCTCGAGTTGGACGGGTTGGCGAACAACAGAATCTAGAGAAATGTCGGCCAAGCAATCGAGCAGCGTCCGTAGTTCCAGCGGCTCGGGCAAGAGTAGAGCGAGATCGTCTCCGTAGAAGCGATGAGACCACCCCAAGTCTCGGGCTCTTGAAATGGCTCGTTCGGGTTCGTCCGTACTGATGGTGACAATTTCACGGGCAGATACCAGTTCCTTCAATTCATCGAGCGAGCCTTCTGCCGCGATCGCCCCTGCCTTCAAAATGCCAATCCGATGGCATAACCGTTCCGCTTCTTCCAACATGTGAGTGGTGAGCAGGACGGCAATATTTTGCTGTTTCAGCTTGCGAATCAACTGCCAGATGTCGTGGCGGGCTTCGATATCGAGGCCAGTGGTGGGTTCATCGAGGATGACCAGTTGGGGATTGTGAATGAGGGCGAGCGCAATATTCAGCCTCCGCTGCATGCCACCGCTGAGGGTGGACACAACGCTGTTGGCTCGATCCGACAAGTTAACAGCAGCCAAACAGTAGGCAATTTGCTGGCGGCGTCGCTGGCGACTGAGGCAGTAAATTCGGGCAAAGAAATCGAGATTTTCGGCACAGGTGAGGCTGCGGTAGAGCAGGTTGTCTTGGGGGGCGAGCCCCACTAGAGCTTTGGTGTGGTGGGAGATAGGTCGCTCGTTCAGAGTGATGCTGCCACTGTCGGTATTCAGTAAGTGGCAAATCAGATTGATAGTGGTAGTCTTGCCAGCACCGTTGGGGCCCAGCAGCCCGTATATTTCGCCGGGATGGACGTGAAAGGAGAGGGCGTCGAGAACTTGGCGATCGCCAAATGCTTTGCTGACCCGATCGAGATGCAACATCACAAACTGCGCTCCTGAACCAACATGCGGCGATAGGACAGCCAGCCCAGCAGAACGGATGCCGCAGCGAACAATACGAGAACCCACAGGTGGGGGGCAAAGTCCGGCCAATCAGGGGTAGCGTCTGTGGCTGCCAGTATGGCTTCGTTCATGTGGTAGACGGGATTGAATTGAGCGATCGCCAGCAGGTGTTCGGGAAACAAAAAGGCCGGAACAAATGTGCCACCTAACACCAAGAGAGGAACCCCAAACGTGGCCACCAGTGCGTTGACATCTTCCGTGCGCCGGGCCAGTTGTGTCCCCAAAATAAACCCGACGCCGACGTAGCTAAGGATGCTGAGAACAAGGGTGAGTAAACTCCAAACGAGAGAGCCCGTCAGCGTTGCCCCCAGCAATACAGCGAAGGTGGCAACCAGCAATGTTTGACCGAGACCGATGGCAAAGTGGGCGCTGAAAATGCCGCAGAAGTAAGCCGTACCGCTGAGGGGAGAGACGAATAACCGTTTGAGAGTCTGT
This sequence comes from Cyanobacteria bacterium J06642_12, assembly GCA_039817825.1. GTDB lineage: Bacteria > Cyanobacteriota > Cyanobacteriia > Thermostichales > PCC-7336 > PCC-7336. The sequence continues at coordinate 69,313 of JBCBVA010000001.1, forward strand.
TGCTCTCGCTCGGCTACCACGATCGCGACGCTGCCACCCAAACAACTAAAAAATAATGCGGCTCCGACTAGTGTTACGGGAGCTGACAATCCTAAAGCTTCGGCCAGTTCAATTTGGCGGCGTTCCGCCAAGATAGAACCATTAAGCAAAAGCAAAATCAACGGGAAAATTCCCCAAAAAATTAAACTGCGACGGCGGCGTAGCAATTCGATTGAAATTCGACGGGCAACGGCAAGAGTTTCGCCCCAAAATCGCTTCATAGCGCTCCATCCCCCGGTAGTCCCTACGATTAGCCAGTATGGCTCTCTCAATCAGTGGCGTCTAGCTCCTAGAAAAAGTAAAGGGTACGCTATGGGCAGAGTTTTTCTCGATTTTTGCTGCTGTTGCGATCGCACGTTGACGTTCAGTGGATCGTATGGGCTGAATCGGAACTTTAAGCATTACTTAATGCGCTTTCCTTTGTGTCTCTGTCGAGTCTTTTTGCAGATGCATTCCCACAATCACATACTCGATCGCTCCCTATCTCGTCGCCACTTTTTGCAATTTGCAGGTCTATCTACGGCTGTTGGCTCCGTTGGGTACAGCCGCGTTCACAAACCCGAACCCAGTTTGCATCAACAGGATGCTTTGACGTTGCCGCGCCAGGTGAGCAATCGCACATCTGTAGTTGTGATTGGTGGTGGTCTGGCGGGGTTGGCCTCGGCGTACGAGTTGAGCCAGCGGGGATTTGAAGTGACGCTGCTGGAGAAAGCGCCGCAGTTGGGGGGGAAGATTGCCAGTTGGGATATTCAGGTGGGGGAGGAGTCCATGCGGATGGAGCATGGTTTCCACGGATTTTTCCCCCAGTATTACAACCTCAAGAGTATTGAGCAGGAGTTGTCGATTCGCGAGAATTTCGTCTCGCTGGAATCTTACGCCGTTGTGTATAAAGACCGCTACAAGCCCGAGGTATTTAAGCCCAGTCATTCGGCGTTTCCGTGGAATGTGGTGGATTTGGGGGTATCGTCGCATAATTCGCTGCGCTGGGGGATTAACCTGACGAAGTTCGCCCACTGGAAGGTATTTCGGGAAATTGTGGGGTTCCAGCCGGTGAAGAGTTACGAGCGGTTGGACGATCTTTCTGTAGCGGAGTGGGTGAAGGAAGATTTTCCGCGCGGACTATACGACCTGTATTTCCTGCCGTTTGCTAAGTCCAGTTTGAATTCGCCCGATCGCCTCAGTGCAGGCGAGTTGATGCAGTTTTTTCACTTTTACTTTTTCGGAAATCCGGAGGGGTTGGCTTTTGAGGGGTCGCGTCAGGATATGGGGCGCAGTTTGGTGGATCCGATCGCGGATGCCATTCGGGCTAATGGGGGGCGGATTCTGACAGAGGCGACGGTGAGTGAGCTGCAATGGGATAAGGGAGAGATTTCGGGGCTGCGGTACCACTTGGGAGCTGGGAGTAGTGCGGTGCCCTTTTGGGTAGGGCGTAACGAACTGCTGAGCCGGGACGGGCAAGAGGTTTACGGGGCGGGGGATTGCGAGTATGCGGCGACCTCTGATGGGACTGGAGTGATGTCGCTGACTTGTACTCATCAGGGATGCACGGTGCAGGCGGGAGATGATGGCTGTTTTCATTGCCCCTGTCATGGAGCGGTGTTTGATGCCGATGGAAAAGTGGTGAGTGGCCCTGCCCAGCGGGATTTGGAACGATTTGATGCGGTACAGAAGTCTGAGGATGGAGTGCAGTTGGTGGCGAACGATCCGCAGCCGCAGGACGATGTGACGATACAGGCGGATTATTACGTACTTGCGGCGGATGTGCCGGGGATTCGGCATCTGTTTTCGCTGTCGAAGGGGGAGATGGATACGACATTGCAGAAGCAGGTGGATGATTTAGAGGTGGCCGATCCGTTTGCGGTGACGCGGATGTGGTTTGACCGAGATTTTGATTGGGAGTTTAGTTCGTTTACGTCGCTGTCGGGATATCGTCTGACGGACAGCATTACGCTGTATCACCGCATTCAGGAGGATTATGTGGACTGGGCGCAACGGACTGGGGGAAGTGTGGTGGAGCTGCATGCCTACTGCTATAAGGAAGCGGAGTTTCCCACCCAGCAGGATTTACTGGATACGTTCGAGCAGGAGCTGTACGAAATTGTTCCGGCGTTGGCGGAGGCGACGATGCTGCATCGGGAGTTGGTCAATCAAAAGAATTTTGCCGGGTTCCCGCCGGGGAGTAATGCCACTCGACCTTCTAGCGGTACGTCTACTCCTAATTTGATGTTTGCGGGGGATTGGGTGAAGATGCCGTTTCCGTGTGGGTTGATGGAGCGGGCGGTGAGTAGTGGGTTGCTGGCGACGAACGAGATTTTGCAGCGGGAGGGGTTGCAACGACGGGTGTTGATGAGCGTGATGCCTGAAGGGGTATTGCAGATTTGAGGGAGTGGGAGGGCAAGCGATGACGGCTCATTTGCGCAAAATTTCGGACGTGAAGCTTGAGGAAGAGCAGGGTGTTGACTCGGTAGCTCTCGATCGCGACATCGACCAACAACAAGAGACACGCCAGCCATTCGTGTTGCGGCGGGCGGCGATTAATCCCAACCATTGGTATGCGGTGGCTCGGGATGTGGAGGTGGGTGATCGCCCCTTAGCTGTCACGCTTTGGCATCAATCCATCGTGCTGTTTCGGGATGGCGATGGGGTTGTGCGGGCGTTGGAGAATCGCTGTCCCCATCGGCAGGTACAGCTCAGTCACGGGCAGGTGGTGGGCGATCGCTTGGTGTGTGCCTATCACGGCTGGGAATTTGATGGGGAGGGGCGCTGTGTGGATGTGCCCTATTTGGGGGAGAAGCAGCGGCTGCCTCGTTGTGGGGTGCGTCGCTACCCGGTGTTGGAACAGGATGGGTTTATTTGGGTGTTTCCGGGGGATGTGGAGTTGGCAGAGGGGTGCCGACCGCTGCCGTTACCGGAGTGGGAGCATTTGAATTACATTGCGGCGGTGACGCCGGTTGATGTACAGGCACATTTTTCGTTTCTGATTGAGAATTTGATGGATATGTACCACGGGCATTTGCATGACGATTTGCAGGCGTGGGCTAATCCGAAGCTGGCGAGTTTGGAGTCTGGGGTGGGGCGGGTGGATGCCCATTACGATGCGGAGAGTTACTACACCATCGACAAGATTTATTCCATCAGCCAACTGTTTTTTAAGTCATTGCGTAAGCTGCATCCTGCACCGTTGGATGTCAGTTATGTCTATCCCAATTGGGTGTCGACGTTGGGGGATGAGTTCAAGATTGTTTGTTTGTTTTGTCCGGTGAGTGAAACGCAGACGCGGGCGTATTTGATGCATTTAACGTCGTTGAAACCGTTTTGGCGGTTGCACAAGTTGCCGGTGGGGTTTCGGCGGTGGGTGAAGGATCGGTGTTTTAATGCGGCGCGTGGATTGTTGGCGGGCTTAGTGCAGCAGGATGTGGTGATGATTGAGGAGGAGCAGGCGTCGTTTGAGTCGCATCCGGAGCGGAGGAGTTATGAATTGAATCCGGCGGTGGGGGCGGTGAAAAAGCTGATTCGCGTGCAAGCCGACGATCAGTGAACTCCTTTAGGGTTCTGGAGGGACTTGCGATTTCAGTTCCTCAATCAACGTCGGTATCTCGGACTGAATGACGTTCCACACGATATTGAGATTGACGTCGTCATATTCGTGAACGAGCCGATTGCGCATGCCGTTGATTTCTTGCCAGGAGATGTTTGGTAGCGATTGGCGTTTGGCTTCCGATACTCGCCTTGCGGCTTCGGCGACGATTAGCAGTCGGCGAATCACGGCATCTTGAAGCTGGATATTTTCGACGAACTCCTTTTTCGAACATTGAGCTGTGTAGGTCTCAATCAGCTCGGCGGATTGCAGCATATCAAGCAGGAATTGAAGATCCCGTTGCATAAATCACCTGAGCGGAGGAGAGGATTTCGTTACGACGAAGGTAGTTGCGGCTGGTTTCGATGCCTTGACGGGTGATTAGATCGATATCCCTGTGAAAGATGGTTTTCAGCTCTGCTTCCATCTTGTCGAGGGTGCTAAATGTGGGATTGGCCTCGGGATGGAATTGCACCATGACATCGATATCACTGTCGGGGCGAAAGTCATCGCGCAAGACTGAGCCGAATAGAGAGAATTCTGTCACCTGCCATTTGTGGCAAAAAGCAGTTATCTCCTCAGCAGGAATTCTGACTTTTCCAATTGTCATGTTCGTTGTCGTACCGAGTTCGAGCTTCTGCGAGTTCTAGCTGTTGGTGTCATGAATAGGCAGGATATTTTCAGCTTTTCTCTTTTGTCGAAGAAATCGATTTGGCAATTTCAATGGCTAAATCAAAAATCATTGGGTCAAAATCTTTAGGATCTTGTCCTTTGAAGAAAGAGCCAGAGTCAATGTTCCAATGCTGAAATACTTCTCGAACTTCTTCTCGTTCTATTTTATCGCCATAAGCTTTCAAGTAAAAATCCCCAAAAGAGATAGCGTGCCTTCGATCTCCTGTGCGAACTGACTCAACCATGAATGACTTACCAAGAGTGAAGGCATATTTTGCGAGAGCTACAAGTAATGCAATAACCAAGCCTACAGATATCAATAACTCTGCCAATTCATACCAACTTGTTTGTTCCGCCTGCACAAACAGAACACGCCACAGTCCAAAGCCAACACTTATAAGAAGAGTCAGATACGCCAATATGTACCATGTGTGAGCTGAGCGCCGATAGGATTTTTCCTGCTCTTCTAATTGCTCAATCGTAGGTCTAATAAATTTTGCGGCAGTTGCCTCAATATACTGCTTGATCTCTCTACGCTCGTCTTCTTTGGCACGCAACCTTCCTTTCTGATGTTCAAGGGAAGCAAGGATTCTTGGGATGACTTTACTCGCATCTTTATCCTCAGCTGCTATGTAGATAATTGATGCTAGAGATGATGGAACTTTAACCGCACCAATTACTACTGGTATGATTAATGGCTTTCCTCTACTTCTAGAGTAAGCAAGAGCCGCTCCGAGTTCCTGATTTATCCACGTATTGCTTGATGATGATTCAGATATAACTGCAATGATGGCGTCTGCATTTCTGACCGCGCTATCGATTTTCTCGTGAAAGCTTTGCCCAGCATCAATTAATTCATCATATCGCCAAACCTCATGCCCGACATTGATAAGTGCTTCTTGGATATTCTGTACAAAATCTCTGTCTCTATGAACAAAAGAAATAAATACTTTTGCCATGCTTGTTCCTGTGTCAGATTTTAGTAAAGAGTGGATCTCTAGCTACTCTAATTTACGATTTTTGGGATTTACAGATTTTTTGAAGAATCTTATTTTGAGCTGAAGTATTCGAAGATCTCATACTTTAAACTTTACTCGACGTGTGGTTGTTTTTTGAAATCTTTCATTATTTTTTAGTTTGTATATAGCCTTCATGTCACGTGAGTCTTTTCGGCACAAAGTAACAGTTTCGGGCTTTAAATGTTTTTTCCGAATGAGCGGTTATTGAAAGTGCTCCAAAATAAAAAGCGACGTTGTGATTACTGCGCCGCTTTAATCGTTATGTGCTTAGTGTCGTGGATTCAAACTAGCCTGAGCTGGCTACCAAATTCGTCGTCCTTACCTGAACCGATCGCGCATTCCCATTACGCTCAACGTCAACCCGCAAATTTCGTCCAACACCAGTCGATTCCACAGCCGCTTGAACATCTGAAGCCGAAGCAATCTCTTGGCGACCGATCTTCACAATCACATCACCCGCACGCAACCCCGCAGTCGCAGCCGGAGAATCGGGAACCACCTGCACCACCAACACGCCAGAATCCCGCTCCACAAACAACCCATTCGGATTGCTATTGAACCGATCGCGCACATCCGGCGTCAGCGTCACTAAATTCACACCTATATATGGATGCGAGATCGCCTCCCCTCGCGCCAAACGAGCCTGAATCGCCTGCTCCGTCGCAATCGGAATCGCAAACCCAATCCCCTGAGCATTGGCCCGAATCGCCGTATTGATGCCAATTACCTCACCATTCTTATTCAGCAGCGGGCCACCCGAATTACCCGGATTAATAGCCGCATCCGTTTGAATAAAGTCCAACCGCTTATCGGAAATACCCACTTCAGCGCTAGAGCGATCGAGCGTGCTAACAATCCCCAGAGTTACCGTACTGTCCAACCCCAGCGGGTTCCCCAAGGCGATCGCCCAGTCCCCCACCTTCACAGCATCTGAATCCCCCACCGGAGCCACCGGCAGATCGGAACCATTAATCTTGACGATCGCCAAATCCTGAACTTCATCCACACCGCGCACTTCCCCTTCAAACGTGCGCCCGTCAGTTAAATGAACGGAGACCGTATCGGCGAGATCGACCACGTGAGCGTTGGTCACCACAATGCCCGACGCATCCACAATGAACCCAGACCCCTGCCCGCGAGTGTGGTACTCCTCCTCTTGAGGCACCTGCGAAAAGAAATCATCTCCAAAAAAGTCGCGGAAAAACGGATCGCGAGAAAACGGAGACAACCGCGATCGCACCTGACGAGTTTCAGTCCGCTCCGTGTCAATCCGCACCACCGCCGGTTCTACCTGCTTCACCGCCCGGACCACAAAGTTATCGGAGATCGCCGACTGATTGGCCGAAGCCTCTAAATTGGCAAATAACAGTTCCCCGCTCGCCTGACTCTTGGCAAAACTTAGGTGCGTTCTAGCCGCTGCCGGAAGCATGAAGCTAGAGCCAGCAATCAGAATAGATAGCGCTAGCGCCGCTAGCGATCGCATCAATCCCATAATTCAATCCTTAACGCGAACCATTGAGAAACAGAACTTGAAAAACAGTCAAAGCCAATCGGGTCAACCAGTCTGATGGATAGGTCATACCGGGATTTTTCCCCAATCGAGCATAGCCAACAAACTTTTTCAACTCCAACCTGTACGGACTGACACTAAACGAGTAGGATAATAGATCGCTGCTCGAATACTGCAGCATCTCTATATTCTAACCATCGCTCTGGAGAACCCTGCATGTCCCGCTTCACAGGCCCTCGCCTGAAAGTTGTTCGCCGTTTTGGCGGTCTCGACCTCCCCGGTCTAACCCGCAAGCGCCCCAAGAACACCAACCCTCCCGGACAGCACGGCGCTGCCCGCAAGAAGAAGTCGGAATATGCGGTTCGTCTCGAGGAGAAGCAGAAAGTTCGCTTCAACTACGGCATCACCGAAAAGCAGATGGTGCGCTACATGAAGCGTGCTCGTCGCTCCAAAGGTTCCACCGGTTTGATGCTGCTGCAGCTCCTGGAAATGCGCTTGGACTGCATCGTCTTCCGTCTGGGCATGGGCCCCACCATCCCTGCCGCCCGTCAGGTGGTTAACCACGGTCACATCTTGGTTAATGGCCGCAAAGTCACTATCCCCAGCTACGAATGCAAAGTGGGCGACGTGGTCACGGTGCGAGACACTGAAACCTCCCGCACCCTAGTTGGCAACTACGCCGATTTTCCCGGCCTGTTCTTGCCCGACTACCTAGAGTTTGACAAAGCAGCTCTCAAGGGTCGCATCAAAGAAATGCCCCCTCGCGAAGCTGTCTGCGCTCCCGTGAATGAACTACTGGTGGTGGAATACTACTCCCGTAAGATCTAGTATTCCCGCCCCAATTCCAGCGATGGAGGACTCCCACAGTGGAGTCCTTTTTGGGTATGGAAATACCAGTACTGTTCAAAATAGTTTGAATTTTGAAAGCGGGAAGAATCTATCCTTTGTCCTGTTCTGTATCCTCCGGCTTGGCTTGAATCTTGGATGACAGCTCCCCTTTAATGCGAGCCACAATTGATTCATCGTCTACCGTTTCGAGAATCTGAGCGATCGTCGATTTCGGCCCTTGCGGCCCCCACGACGCCCCGCGAGCTAAGTAATAGGCCGTCGCCTTCCCGATCGCATACGACGACACCCCAGCTACCGCTGCCTGCGTTGCCGCCACAGATGCATATGCCCCCAACGACAAGCCCCCCGTCAGCGGAGCGGCACCACCAAAGAACGATTTCAGCGACCCCAGCCCCAACGTCGCCAACATTTCGCCAGCCCCAATGCTGCCCATCCCCAACGCGATTGTCTTCAGCAGCTTGGTTGCACCCGTCCGAGTCATGGGAATACCGTAGAGCTGCGATAGCTTCAGAATCAGCACCACATCCACCACAGCTCCACCAATGGTGTCCAGAATGGTGACCGGATTAAACGCCACCGCCATCGCCTTAATGCGAGCCGCGTTCCACACCAACCGTTCCGCCAGCTCGCTACGAATTTCCAGCTTGCGCTTGACGATCGCCTCGTTCACCTCATCCGCAAACAGCAGCGTGTTCAGGGCCATCAGCGATCGCCCCTCCCGATGCAACACGTTCAAGATCTTCAGCTTCAGTTGCTCCACCTGTGGTGGGGCATCTACCAATCGAGCGGACAGCGAGCCATCGCGATTCACCACCGGCTTGGCCACTTTCGGCGTCGCCGCTGCCATGACGACTTCATCCGGAGACAGCAGCTCCCGGACTCGCTCGTTGCGGATTTTGTTGTAGACGGTGAGGCGATCGGCTTCGGGAAACTGATCGACTTTGTTGAACACCAACAAAATCGGCTTGCTGGCCTCCCGCAACGCCGCCAGTGCATCGAACTCCACGCGGGTAATATCGCCAGCTACCACAAATAAAATTAGCTCTGCTTGGCGGGCCACCTGGCGGGCTAAGTCCGCTCTAGCTTCCCCATCCACTTCATCAATGCCAGGGGTATCGAGTAGCTGCAGCTTGGCTCCGCCGATGTGAGGGGCTGTCACTCGAACGATCGCAGTTCCAGAGTTATTGGGATTGATACGATCTGAGGGGCGATCGCTCGCAGGCCCGCGATACGGAATCGTGTCTCGATGAATGTCCCATTCAACTGCCTGTTGCCGTTGAGTCACCCCATGAATAGGACCAGTTTCAAACACCGGTTGTCCGACGAGCGCATTCAACAGCGAAGACTTTCCCGTACCGACGCGCCCGAAAGCGGCAATTTGAATAACTTCGTTTTCGAGCTTGCTGCTAAAGTTCTCCAGCTCACTCAAATCCCGTTCCAAACCCGCTTTTTCTACAGGCTTTAAATCGATAGAAGCTATCAGCTTATGCAGGCTGTCTCTAGCTCGCTGAAAATTGAGGTCGTCCTGTAGCGATGCCCACTCCGGCATAAAGTTAGTTCCACCTGCGAACTGCTTCAGTCTATCCTGCCGAACTAGAGCAGCGTCTGAATCACTGGTAATTCTCTCCTACAGCAAAACCCTCCTCAACTGAGAAGGGTTCGCGAAATTGAACCAGGCTAATTAACGAACTGAAAGAGCTTACGCGGGAACGTACTCTTCTTCGACAACTTCCTCATTGCCCTCTTGCTTGGCCATCATCTGCTCGCGGAACTTCTCGGCCATCTCTTCAGCAGTGGAGTACACCAACTGAGGATCGCGAGTCATGTCGCCGGGAGTGACCTCGAGCTGCTTGGTGGACAGCGAAATGCGTCCACGCTCGGCATCCAGGTCGATGATCATCACCTTCACTTCGTCGCCCACGTTCAACACAGAGTGAGGGGTCTCGATGTGGTTGTGGGAGATTTCGGAAATGTGCAGCAGACCGCTGACGCCGCCAATGTCGATGAACGCACCGTAAGGCTTGATACCGCGAACGGTACCGATAACCACCTCGCCCATCTCCAGCTTGTTCATCTTGCGCTCTACCAACGCACGGCGGTGGCTGAGCACCAGACGGTTGCGCTCTTCGTCCACTTCCAAGAACTTCAGAGGCAGCTCTTCGCCCACTAGCTCTTCTTTGGGCTTGCGAGTGCTGATGTGAGAACCGGGGATAAATCCACGCAGACCTTCGATACGAACCAACGCACCACCACGGTTGGTGGCAAAGATGTCGGACCGAACGGTCGCGTCTTCAGCCTGGAGCTGACGAACCCGTTCCCAAGCGCGCATGTATTCAATGCGGCGAATGGACAGAGTTAGCTGGCCTTCTTCGTTCTCTTCGGTCAGAATGAAGAACTCGCGGGTTTCGCCGGGAGCCAGAACTTCATCGGAATTGTCGATGCGGCTGATAGACATTTCCTGGATCGGCAGGAACGCTGCTGTCTTGGCTCCGATATCGATCAGTGCGCCACGGGGCTCTAGCGAAAAAACGGTTCCTGCAACAACATCGCCCGGATTAAAGTGATAGTCGTATTGGTCGAGAAGAGCGGCAAAATCTTCGTGTGTAAAGCCAACTGCGGGTAGTGTGGATGTTTCGGGCATTGGATTCTTACTAGGGGTTACAGGAAGGGGTAGCTAGAAGTGGACGCTAGACACCGGTAGAACTGAAGCGACAGATATAACTCTGAGTCTGGCAGTACCGTTAGGCTGGATTCAGTACGAACAACCAACCATAGTTGGAGTACCGTACAAATACGCTCACAGATAAACAATAATAGACGATCCTGGCAACGGATGGAAAGCCTATCCTGCCGCTGAAACCATTCTAACTGTGGGGACGCCACCGATACGCTACTGGTATTTAGCAGGTACACAGACTTTTGGGTGTGAACCACTGCGCTGAGATATACCTCTCAAGCCTGAACGTCCATGCAGGCAGGGCTGATAACTGTTATCGCACAGTCTGCCTAGGCTGATGTCAACTGGCTCTAACCATCCCAACATGCTTGCTAGCTCGGTGCGATCGCCTGCTAACATTTGCGTCCAAGCGCTTATTTGCTCCCATACTAGCGAAGCTTCAGCAAGCCTAATTCAAAATCCTGATTTCAACCGGTCCAACACCGCTTTGCATCAACCCAATCGACCGAGCCGCAGCAGCAGATAGGTCAATGATGCGCTCTCCCACAAACGGGCCGCGATCGTTAATGCGCACCACAACTGACTGACCGGTGGTGAGGCTGATGACTTCAACCATCGTGTTAAAGGGCAGATACTTGTGGGCCGCCGTCATGTGCTCTGGATTGAACACCTCACCATTAGCGCTCAAACGCCCTGCAAAACCGGGGCCGTACCAAGATGCCAACCCTCGCTGAGTACTAGTAACGCTTTCAGCACTTGATGTGTAATCAGAAGAGGCACGAGCGACTACAACTGCATCGGAGGCATCGATGGGGGAAGCCCCTTGTAAAACCCGGCGCATTTGATTTGCCACGATCGTGGCAGTTGCAGAGCGATCGCGATTGCGGAGCATCGATTGCACTGTGTCATCAATTTCAATTACCGCATCGCCATCTACCGTAACGGCGTAGTTAACTCCCGAAATCAGGCCAATGTCATAAGACTCGGACTCGCTTTGGGCCAATTGGTTGAGACGTTCTGTTAAACCAGCTGCCAGGTCCTCGGGATTGGCTGATGGGCTGTTAGCGGCTGTGAATGTAACCAGAGGCAGCCCCTCCAAATACACCGTTGCTGCCTCGTGCCCCCATAACTCATGAGCGTAGAGTGATGCAGGCCCGTCATTTCCACCCAGCAGCTCCCTGAAGTCGGCAGTACCTGAGGCTTCCAACACCGCATCCGATCTGGTATCTACTGGGGTCTCATTCGCGGTAGATGCAGCGGTATCGGTACTCTCCCGCTCAACTGGTTGCTCTTCAGCCTGTTCTTCCTGGATCGTTGTCCGTAGCCAAGTCTCAATAAAATCTCTAGAGTCTTCTAACGCTGTCTCGTCGCCACTGGTTCTGAGTGTTGCCACGGGCTCGCTATCCAAACTAGTCGTAGCCGCCGGTTGTATCTGACTGGAAGATGTATTGGCTTCGGAAGCTTCTATCTTCCCTGTGGGAAGCATCAGCAACCCAGCACTCAGCGATGCGAAGAGAACCAGAGTTTGTTTTGGATTCATGGACGGGGGGAGGAATTCTGCTTAGATCGACTTGGAGACTTTTGTTGCCAGCAATCCCACTTTGAAAAGTGGGATTGCTGGCAAACCTCTAGGTATAAATGCCGTGACCGTATCACAGAACTTGTCAAGTGTTAGTAAAGACACGGGTGGGTGATGCGATCCGGATGGTCGGCGATCTCCGCTTTTACACCCAGATGGTTGCTAAGAGGATTGCGAGTTTTGGATTACCGTTCAGCAGGCGTCGATGTTGCTCGCGGGCGCGAGTTTGTGGATGACATCAAAGACAGTGTTGCTCGTACCATGCGTCCCGGAGTGTTGCAGGGATTGGGTGGCTTCGGTGGGTTGTTCGAGCTACCGCAGGGATATCGCCAGCCCGTGTTGGTATCGGGGACGGATGGCGTTGGTACCAAGCTGAAACTGGCTCAAATTGCCCAGCGCCACAACAGCATTGGGATAGACCTTGTGGCAATGTGCGTTAACGACATCCTGACGCTGGGGGCAGAACCACTGTTTTTCTTGGATTATCTAGCCACTGGAAAGCTAGAACCGCAACAGCTCAAAGAAGTAGTAGATGGAATTGCCACCGGCTGCGAACAATCGAGATGCGCATTGCTGGGGGGAGAAACCGCTGAAATGCCTGGATTCTACGGGGCTGGTGAGTATGATGTCGCTGGTTTTTGCGTCGGTGTCGTGGAGAAATCCGACATTATTGATGGCTCCAAGGTGGCAGTTGGCGATCGCCTTATCGGCTTGCCCAGCTCCGGAGTCCACAGCAACGGCTACAGCTTGGTAAGGCATATCGTCAGCGAAAGTAACCAAGATTGGTCGATGACTCCCGATGGTTGGGAGCAATCGCTGGTAGACGCTTATCTCACCCCCACTCAAATTTACGTTCGCCCTATCCTTGCGGCTCTCAAAGCCGGATTGACCGTTCACGGAATGGCTCACATGACTGGCGGAGGCTTTCCGGAGAACTTACCCCGCTGTTTTGGAGACGGACTATCCGCCCGCATCACTCCCAATAGCTGGGATGTTCCGGCAGATTTTATCTGGCTGATGCAGCAGGCACCGGTGGAGCCGATGGAAATGTTCAAGACATTCAATATGGGGATTGGCTACATTGTTGTGGTTCCTGCGGATGCTAGCGATCGCGCTCTGGAGCTGTTGCCCGGAGCGATCGAGATTGGCGAGATTGTGACCGGTGAAGGAAGAGTCTTGGGGTTGGAAAACTGGCAATTCTAGCCTTGAAGCAACACATCTCTATTGACCGTGCCCGATCGGCAGCATCGCGGAAGAGAGGCGAAAACCGTTAAGCTTTGTAAAGCTACGGTCTGTCTTTCTGCGAGCCGCAACCTATGAGCGCAATTTCTCCACTGTTTGTCGTGGTGTTGACCATCATCATCGAGGTGATCGGCGGCGGACTGCTATTCCCTGTACTGCCTTACTTGGTAGAGCAGTACAGCAGTAATGCGTTCACGATCGGACTGCTGGCAGCCAGTTTTGCGATCGCTCAGTTTTTTGCCGCTCCCGTTCTTGGAGCCATTTCCGATCGCTACGGTCGTCGCCCCATCATCATCCTGTGTACCTTCGGTACTGCCGTAGCGTTTTTCCTGTTTGGATTGGCCAATGCCTTGTGGGTGATGTTTGCCGCTCAGATTGCCAACGGCTTAACGGGCGGTGTGGTTAGCACTGCGCAAGCCTACATCGCAGATGTGTCCAAATCTCCCGAAGACCGCACCAAAAATTTCGGATTGATTGGAGCTGCGGCCGGAATTGGATTCATCTTTGGCCCATTAATGGGGGGCATCCTGGGCAGTATTGACTTGCGCCTACCGGTGTTTGTGGCTGGAGGAGTCGCGGTTTGCAACGGAATCATGGCCTATTGCGTTCTGCCGGAGTCCCTCAAAGAGCGCAGCACAGTCCCGCTGTCACCACAGGACTTCAATCCGGTGCGTCAGCTTGCGGATTTATTTGGGCGAGCTAATTTGCGATCGCTGTTGGGCGGTTACTTAGCCTTTTTCATGGCATTCGCCGGTTTCACCAATGTGTTTGTGGTGCTGGTGCGCGATCGCTACGGATGGGGGCCCATAGAATCGGGAGCCATTTTAGTGTTTGTCGGGGTCGTCGCCAGCATTGTTCAGGGGGGCTTGATTCGCAAACTGCTACCTCGATTCGGAGAGATGCGACTGTTGCTGGTGGGCATGAGCATGGTGTCTCTAGCCCTCATCCTGGTTGCCATCAGTCCGCGCGGCTATTTCCTCTACGGCACCCAAGCCCTATTCGCCTTCGGTATCGGGATTGCCTCTCCGTCGTTGCGAGGGTTGTTGGCCAATAATGTGGCGGATAACGAACAGGGCAAGCTGAGCGGAGGGACGCAATCTCTCAGCAGCGTGACGCAAATCTTGGGGCCACTGGCTGCTGGCTGGACGTATGACAACTGGGGTCAAGTGTCGCCCATGCTGGCTGGAACGCTGTTAGTGCTGGTGGCGATCGCTTTGATTGGGGGGCAAACAATTGGAAAAAATCGGGTGCCAGCCAGCGTATAGCTTCTGGAAATCAGCGATGGAGAGTTCTGCAGGTATTGTTCCTGGCCAGTCAAGGGGTTGAGCTGTCTTTCTACTCCAGACCTTACAGCGAATTTCTATATGACTGTTGTCTAACCAATACGACTTGAATGGAGATGAGAACCCCGTTCTTGAGCAGCACTGCACCGACCTGCAGCCATGTGCTGAAAGATCTAGAGCAGGGAAACCGCGAAAACCTAAGCTTGCAAACCATGCCTAGAAAACTCTCCATAGCGGATTGCCGATCGCTATTGTTGTCGATCCCCCCCTAGTTCTTAACGGTTACCTGGTTGTATGGATGGTGAACGTGAATATCGCAATTACCGCCTGGGACATTGTGCCTGGGTGCTTTTTCTTTGTTTCCTCAAAATACTCAAGCGAATCTTCGAGCGATCTCTTCACAAATCATTCACGGTTGATTGGTTATATGTCGGTGGAACATGAATGTCGCTCTTGCCCGGGTTTATCACCTGGGTATTTTTTTTGCTCTACCCGTCAACTCGACCATCTGTTTGGCGAAATACCCCCTTCACAAATCATTCACAGTTGATTGGTTATATGTCGGTGGAACATGAATGTCGCTCTTGCCCGGGTTTATCACCTGGGTATTTTTTTTTACCGATATCCCTCCCTTTTGAGGGGATTGGAGCGCAAGGTCAGATACTGTACAGCTGCGATCGCCGCATACTGCGACCGCAGACTTCCCCACTCAAAGCCGAAAACCACTGTATATCAAGGGTTTTGCCCCTTTTCACAGACAGCTATTTCTCGTCAGCATGTGAATAGTTCATTCCGTATGCGATCGGAGGAGGAGCGCGTGAAACGTCAATCTGGCGCTACCCATTTCAAATGTGATGCTGCTTCAGGAATTCCCTTGGAGGCTCCTGTATTAGCCGACACAACCCTAATCAACACAACAAAACAGGTCGGTAAGGCCATCGTGACTGCTAGTCTGACCGTAGCCGTCATGGTGTGTGGAGCGATCGGGGCGGCCCCTGCAGAGGCCGCTGATTTTAGCGACACGGATGGCCATTGGGCTGAAGACTATATCGATGATTTATCCGATATGGGAGTCCTAGGAGGATTTCCAGACGGTAGTTTTCGGCCCAATGCCCCCGTCACCCGCGCTCAGTTTGCCACCATTGCCAATCAAGTCTTCGAGCTGGGGAGTGGCCCCACTACTCAAACCTTCAGCGACGTACCGTTCACCCACTGGGCTGCCGGTCACATTGCTGCTGCCAACAGCAGTGGATTGGTTGCTGGTTATCCCGGAGGCTATTTCCGACCCGAGCAGAACGTGACGCGGGCTCAATCGTTGGTGGTGATGGTAAACGGTTTGCAGGAGGCAAATAACGATCGCCTTGTTCCCGTGAGCCGCACGGGTCAATGGTTACAACCGTTCCGAGATGCCAATGCTGTCCCTAGTTGGGCGACTCCTGGGGTGGCAACCGCTGTCCGCATGAATGTAGCGACCAATCCGCTCAACCCCAATTGGTTGGAACCCAACCGTAATGCCACCCGTGCCGAAGTGGCTGCCTTCGCCCATCGCAGTTTGCAACGGATGGGAGCCCTGGATCGAACGCAAACCAGAACCGTTGCCACCAGTACCAGTACCACCAGCACAACTACCAATCGCGGGACGACAAACCGTCGGAATATCACCAGTCAAAATGTTACGACCGTGAACTCGAACCGGTCACATAATGCGAATCGCAATAATCCCAACCGCAATCCCCCCAATCGACCCAATAATGGCAATCGTTCGAATCCCAGGCAGCCTTTATCGGTGCGAGTAACTAACACAACGGTTGCAGGGACTCGATTCCCCACCCTCAGCACCAGCGATCGCACTCAGTACTTCAGTCCCAGAGAATCCCACGCCTTTGCAGTCGTGACGGATGCTGCCATCCGCTCCGAAACCGGCCAAGTGGCCATTCCCTTCGGTTCCCTCTTAGAAGGTCGCTTGGAACCCGTAGAAGGAGGACTACGCTTCCGGGCCGAGCAAGTCACCATTGGCAATCGAACCTATCCGCTGGCCGCACAGTCTGCCATCTTGCGGGACATCAAAGACCCGCGCCAAACCCGACCTGCGAACGTAGTGGGAGATGCGGCCATTGGCGCGGCAGCAGGTGCGGTGCTGGCCGGGGTGACGGGCGATCGCGCCATTGCCACTGAAGAAGTCTTGGTGGGGGCCGCGGCTGGTGCGGCGATCGGCAATCTAGTCGCCCCCCGCGTCGTCGAAATCGGCCCGGATACCCCGATGGAACTGCGCGTTACTCGTGACTTTGCCAGAGCCCGTCAGTAAGGTGTGCATTGTCTTTGCGCGAACTAGCTAGGTCGAGCGCACTGGCCAGATGGAGTAAAACCAGAGGGATCGAAACCCAGGCGGATTGATACGAGGTGATGGCTCGACAATAGAGCGATTCCCAATGGCAATCGCCGCTGGAGATGGTGACAGAATTCGAGAAAGTTTGCTATCGTGCTTACGCCCTCAGCGAGTTCTGTCCCATGTCTTTCGATCCCAAACACCGCTGGTACGAATGGGCAACTCAGATCCAGGCATCCGTTCAGGGGGCGCTAGCTTACAGCACGAGCGACTTTGAAATCGAGCGATGTCGCAAGCTGGAAGCACTGGCCCATGAAATTCTAGCCACCTACAGCGACACCGAATTCGCGAAAGTACAGAGCTTTTTCGAAGCCGACGCCGGATATTCCACCCCCAAGGTGGATGTGCGCGGAGTGGTGTTCAACACCGACGGCCACGTGTTGATGGTGCGGGAGAAGATTGACGGTAAGTGGTCGCTGCCAGGGGGATGGGCGGATTTAGGGGACTCTCCGGCAGAGGCTGTGGTGCGTGAAATTCGCGAAGAGGCTGGCTATATCGCCCAAGCGACCAAGCTACTGGGCATTATTGATCGCAATAAATCCGCTCGCATGCCTCGGGCGTTCTACATCTACAAAGTGTTCATGCGCTGTGAAATTGTCGAACATCTCAGCGACTTTGAAGAAAATGCCGAAACGGATGATGTCGGATTCTTCTCGTTTGACGAACTTCCAGACTTGTCCACAGCCCGAAACACGTACGAGCAGATGCAGGCGATCTCGAAGTTTTGGCATCAGCCCGATCTCGACCCGCTATTCAATTGAGTGGGGCTGACGTGTGCCGTCCGGAAGTCTTGACGTCTGGGATTCTTGAAGTTCGAGATTGACCGTTGTGAGCCTTGAATTGCAAAACTCTTGGAATATTGGGCAGGAGCGCGAACAACAGAGAATTCGAGTCTGGCAACGCTAGCCCAATGGTTTTTCCCTTTCCGGTGCGGTTCGATCCTCCCACCTCTGCGCTGAATCCACCGCTATCGCCCTCGCTCGCTCGCAACTCTAAGTCCCCTTTCTTGACGCAATTTTTACCGCCAGACGGGGCATATTCAGAAACAAAAGTTATCAACATCGTTAAAGATGACTTAAGATCAGCCATAAGTATTGCAATAGTGCAGTAGAGAGAGGTCCCTGGAGGGAGAACATGGCATTAGTATCGCTGCGTACACTGCTGGATCACGCTGCCGAGAACGACTACGGCATCCCGGCGTATAACGTCAACAATATGGAGCAGATCCTGTCAATCATGCAGGCTGCTGATGAGACCAATAGCCCAGTTATTCTGCAAGCATCTCGCGGCGCGCGTAAGTATGCTGGCGACACCTTTTTGCGCCACCTAATTTTGGGAGCAATTGAGACCTATCCTCATATCCCCATCGCAATGCACCAGGACCACGGCAACAGCCCTGCGACTTGCTACTCCGCTATGCAGCAAGGCTTCAGCAGCGTCATGATGGACGGATCTCTGGAAGCGGATGCCAAGACTCCTGCTAGCTTCGACTACAACGTCAACGTCACCAAGACCGTTGTAGACGTTGCACACGCCATTGGCGTCAGCGTTGAAGGCGAACTGGGTTGCTTGGGCTCTCTGGAAACCGGTCAGGGGGACAAAGAAGACGGCCACGGTTTCGAAGGCACCCTGAGCAAGGATCAATTGCTGACCGACCCCGACGAAGCGGTTGAGTTTGTAGAGCGCACCCAAGTTGATGCGTTGGCTCTGGCGATCGGTACCAGCCACGGCGCTTATAAGTTCACCCGTAAGCCTTCCGGTGACATCCTGGCCATCAGCCGCATTGAAGAAATCCACCGTCGTTTGCCCAACACCCACTTGGTCATGCACGGTTCTTCGTCCGTACCCAAAGACCTGATCGACATCATCAACGCCCACGGCGGTAGCATCCCCGAGACCTACGGTGTACCTCTGGAAGAAATCCAGCGCGGCATCAAGAGCGGTGTTCGTAAGGTAAATATCGACACCGATAACCGTCTGGCTATCACCGCTGCGATTCGTGAAGCTGCGATCGCAGATCCCTCTAACTTTGACCCCCGTCACTTCATGAAGCCCGCTATCAAGCGAATGAAGGACGTTTGCGCCGAGCGCTACGAAGCCTTCGGTTGCTCTGGCAACGGCACCCAGATCAAGCAGGTTAACCTGATGGACATGGCTGCTAATTACGCTAGCGGCAGCCTGGCTGCTAAAGTTGCGACTGCAGCTTAAATCGCTAGAGTTTTGAACGCAGACCGGTTGTCTTCGAGTCGGACGACTTGAAGCAGTAACGGTTAAGGGAGCAGAGTCGTAAGGCTCTGCTCTTTTTCGTATGCTCTTTTCGTGTATTCCTTTGAGCCCTTGAGACGACCAATATGGAACCGCTTGGAGCCTGGAGTGGCGATTTACCGGATGCTCCTGCACCGATATTGGATGCAGGCAGTGCCGTTGTAGACGGTCAGATTTACGCCATTGGGGGTAAGCTACCTGACTCGCATAGTTCCAATGTTTACATATACGACCCTGGCGATCCCTCCACGGCAGCCGACGATCGCTGGCAGGATGGGCCGCGTTATCCCGTTGCTGTCGAGAATCCGGCGGTGGCAGAGTATGATGGCCAGATTTACGTATTTGGTGGTTCGACCGCGCCTTTTTCAGGAGTGGTGAGAACAGCGGCGGTCTTAGACCCATCAGCCGCCGAGCCGGTGTGGGAAGCAATTGCCCACATGCCTGCCGCCAGAGGAGGAGCGACGGCCCAAGTGGCCGATGGCAAAATCTACCTGATTGGAGGTATGAACAGTCGCGGGCGATCGGTCAACTGGGTGGATGCCTACGATCCTCTGACTAACCGTTGGAATCGATTTGCTCCAAATTTGCAGACTCGTCGGGATAATCCGGGGTCGGCGGTGGTGGATGGCAAAATTTATGTGTTTGGCGGTCGGACGCGCAATGCCGATCGCTCGGTGGTGGATGCCACGCTGCAGTCGCTGGAAATCTTCGATCCCTTGACGGGTGAATGGACCTACGGAGCAGATATGCCCACAGGAAGGCGAGCACTGAGTGTGGGGACGCTGAACAATCGCATTCAAGCCATTGGAGGGGAGGCAGGGCCGAACGATTCGGCCTTTAACGCGGTTGAAGAGTACGATCCCGCCACAGATAGGTGGCGATCGCTGGCTCCCATCACGACCCCGCGCCACGGCGCAGCCTTCGGCACCATTGACAACACCATTTACGTGCTCATGGGTGGCCCGCAAGCGGGCTCGGCGTTTACGGATGTGGTAGAAGGGTTTTCGTTTTAGATTCCAGCTACTGAATGGTTAGCGTGGATGATGCCGATCGCCCGAACTCTTCAGGACTGTATTCCAATCGAGCCTCCGCCCCTGGCCAGATAAAGGTACCGGGGGTCACCGAACGAACCAGATAGTGCATCTGGTAGACACCAGCGCTGAGGCGATTGGCATAGGCAGTAACGCGATCTTTGTAAATCGTTTGGAAGTCAATTTGCCAACTGTCGCTGGCCGCCTGGTTAAACGTGCCGCTAGTTTGGAAGCTGGTGTCTACGGCCTCGAACCCGGCAGGAATGGGGTCGTCAATTACCAGGTGGGTAACCGGGCGATCGGCAATGATTTCCAAGCCAATGTCAAACACCTGTCCGGCAGCAACTTCCAGCGGTTCATCGGGAATCGCCAGCCCAAATCGCTGTAGTACCTCATCTTGGTTGGCAGGACGCACCTCGCGGGAGATGCGCAGCCCATTCAGGCGTCCAGGCTGGGGGCCAGAGAGGCTGTAGCGATAGGCAGACAGGTAATGGAGGGTTCCTTCCCCCTGTTTGGACAATTCCAGAACAGATTCACCTTGAGGAAGATCGGTCATCGACACAGACACAGTTTGATTGGAATTGTCGTATCCCTCAAATTGGGCGGTGGCGATCGCCGTGCCATCCAATTGAGCTGTTGCAGTGAAGCTGGGTGGAGTGGTCTCGATTTGGCTGTAATCTACCAATGCCATCAGAACAGCGGCGTTATCGAACCGGTTGTGCCAAGCGCCATCTTCTCCTCTGAGGACCACCAGACCGTTAAGAGCACGGTTGAGCACTTCCAACTCTCGCCCCTGAGCAATGAATAGGCGCAGGACTTCTGCCTGAGCGCGGGCGTCGGAGCCCATCCACCTCCATGCGGCAGGCAAGTTAACCGTCGCAGTGCGACCAGTTTCGTACACGACCTCCTGCAACTGATTGGCCATGTCCTCCGCTTCCGCTTGCCAGGTTGGGAACTGCAGTAGATAGCGAGTCAGCTCGATGCGATCGACCAGAGAGAAGTTGGTGCGATAAGCATAGAGCTCTGACAGGAAGTCGCTGCGCACATCTCCCAGCTCAGCCAAGGCCAGCAGAGAGTGCAGACGGGTGCGATTTTTGCAGAAGGTGCTGGTGCAGCGATCGCCCAGATTGGGGTTGGCCAACAGTTGGCGAAGATAGTCTTCCAATTGCGAGAGCAGCTGGTCATTGACCTCGATCCCAGCGTCAATCGCTCGGGCTATGCTGCGAGCAGCCGTAGGGGTGTAGTAAAGAGCCGAGCGCTCGGCTCCAGGCCAAAAGGCAAATCCACCATCCGGCTGTTGCAGATTGGCAAGGACAACCAGCGCATCGGCAGCGATCGCATCGAGATCGAAATCCTCTCCGTCTGAGTCAGATGCTGGCCGACCGTACTGCTGTTGCAGGCGCTTGATATTCGCAGCAATTTCCAACCGACTGGCCGCAGGCTCCAAACAAGGAATCCAGTCGGAACCCAGGGCTGCAGAAGGAATGGCACTAACGATTGGCGGGAGAAGTGAGCTGGCCAGATTGATATCCAAGCCACCGCTATTGAGCAAGACCGTGTCGTCTACGCTGACGGGGATTTCGACGCGATCGCTGGTCGTACCGGTTTCCACAGTTTGTTCGGTGACAGGGAGATTTTGAATCTCCAGCGGTACCCGAAAGGCATCGCCGAAGTCATTCAACTGGGTGTCAAACTGGATGCTAGCGGTACCGACGCGATCGGCGGTAACGGGGAAGCGATAGGCATTCGTCCCCGCATCAATGGAGTCGCTAAGGCTGGTGGTGGCGGTATCCCCCTCCACAAACTGAATGGGGAACGCATCGCCCGCAGTTCCATCACCGACGACTTCATCGGGGAGTCCGAGCTGGCTACTCACCTGCAATTGACCGGACTCACCCGTGGTATTGGTCACCGAGACGCCCACATCGAAAGTGTCTCCTAAGCGGGCAAATTGCGGCAGGATGGGGTTGGCTAGCAGTGGTTGAGTAGCAATAAACGTCGCCTCGCCATTGCCAAACTGCAACTGGTCTCTAGCGACAGCCACAGCCATGACCCGCCAGGTGGTGAGGTCGTCCGGCAGCGCAAACGTAACTTCGGCAACTCCACTCTCATTGGTTTCAATCGTGCCGTAATAGGCCAGAGGTTTGAAATCTGTTCGTACCCGCGTCCCTTCCCCCCCCGGCGAGAGACCGCCACCGTAGCCCCAGCCTTTCGAGAGAGGGCTGGCTGGTGCTTCCAGTTCCACATCGGGGCGATTATCGGCAAAGCGGGTGGAGATGGGTTGGTCGGCAAACACAATGTCTACCAGATCGGGGGGACGGTAGCCGTTGAGCTGCAGGACGGCTTCATTCACCGCCATGACGGTGACTTGGGCCACAGCTGGATTCCTGTTGAGATCGCTCACAACCAGGCGCACCGTCTGCTCCTCCCCCGGTCCGACAGACTCTTCAACCGGACTGACATCCACCTCCAGATATTTGTCCCCCAGATCGACCTCGAACGTAGCGAACCCCACTTTACTGAGGGCATCCAAACTGTCGGGTTCCACCTCGGATAACGGCTCTCCCTGCCGCACCAGCACCACCTGAACAGTGGCGTTGGGCAACATGTCGGGAGTGACTTGGAACTGCAGTTGTGGCGCTCCACCCTCTACCATTTCAGTGGTGCTGAATAGTGGGTTGTGGCGAATGACAGCTAGGGACAGCTCGGCATTGGCGTAGGGGGACTCGACGAGAACGGTAGCGGTATCGCCCACCTTATAAGTGTCTTTGTCTAGGCGTAGTTCCAACCGATCGCCGCGATCGCCCCACCAGACAGGCTCATCACCTGATACCCAGATCTGCAGGTCGGTGGCACTGGTCTCTGCGGATTCGTTCGTAAAATTGGCCCGGATGCGGTAGCTACCGGACTCCGGTGGGGTGAGTTCAACTGTCGAAACGATTTGTTCTGAGCGTATCCGTACCGTATCAACCGTGGTGTATTCTGCCTGATTGCGGGCCACTTCACTCCCCTCAATCGACTGAGTCACGGTTTTGTAGTCGATTTTCTGCAGCTCCACAGTCACCCGCTCGCCATCGAGCGCGTTGCCTTCGGGGTCGGTAACAATTAGCTCCACATCAAACGGCTGCTCGGCTTCGGCAACAAACTCACTCTTGAGACCAATCAGGCGATCGCTGGGTAGAGCAGTGAAAGTTTGTGCCCCAGAGACAGATAAGTTTGACGCATCCGACACTTCTCCCTCAAATCGGTAGGTCATGGGGTAGGGCAAGTCATCTCCCACCGTAACCGTCTGGGTTCCAGCTCCCGCCTCGTCTAGCACCTCATCGATCTGCAGGACTTCGCTCGACACGGTCGGTGCTTCTTCTGGCCAGAACCAGGAGCGACCAAACCGAAACTCATCCCAGCCGTCTGGAGTAAAGGACTCTCGGCTGCGGGTCACGGTATACGTCACCTTGCCGTTGTCTACAGGCGCGCCAAATAGATAGTTGCTTTGCAAAGACGCAGCCACCGTGTCGTTGGGCAGGGCAATGTCGGCATCCAGTTGTAGCTCTGCCTTGAAATTCGGCGGCTTGAATTCCGCCACTCGAAAATCTCCGAAGAGAGTTACCCCATCCTCACTGCTGACACCATCACTACTGGCTTCAATGGAGTAATAACCTAGCGGTTGCTTGTCATCAAACCTGTAGGGAATCGCAACCGTCCCATAGTCGTTGGTGGTAAAGCTGCCAAGTGCCTGCTCCTCTCCATCCGGAGATCGCAACACCACATCGAACGGCCTATTGGCCTCCCGCTTCAGCTCCCCCTTCACCAGTGAATAAGCCACTGCCGTGAATTCAGCGTCTTCTCCGGGCTGATAGAGCTGGCGATCGCTAAACACCGTGCCCCGACTGGTGGGCTCTCCTCCTTCCCAGCCGCTCCAGAAGCCGTAGCCCCAGGCACCGCTGTACTGCCACAATCGCGCAAATGCCCAGTCTTCCCCTTCCCGCACCACCACCAGTAACTCGGGAGGTTGGGTAAACGTGTCTTCACCAGCCATACAAGTGGATAAATCTTGTGCGGTCAGGGTGGCAAGTCCCTCCTCATCTGAGTTACCCGTGGCACAGGGGGTGAGTGCAGATTTGGGGGTGCGATCGGCAGGACGTTTGTTGAGCTGTTGTTCGTACACCTCGAGCTGCACCGCAGCCGGAGAGCCATCGGAGAGGTGATGGACGCGAACAACGGCGGAGTCCGGAAACACTTGGGCAAACACCCCGAGGTTTGTCAGTTGTACCAGCCCTGAATAAGCAGGTTTCCACGTTTGCGGCTGCCCTTGGTTATCCACAAAATCCAGCGCATCGGCTCCTACTCCGTAGGCCAGCATGCCGGTTGGGCCACCCAATTGCTCTTGAATGGGCACGGGAGTTTGCTGCAACTCATTCTTGGGCACAGAGTCCAAGACGGCATCCGGCCAGCCTTCAGGGGCGCTGAGTAGGTTGTCGCGATCGCTCCACCAGCCTGCGTCGGTGGTGTAAGCCAACTCCTTGGGGTCAACCACGCGATACTGGGCACGGTAGGTAGCGTCCGGTAAGTTAACGCTGGCAATATTGAGATTCACCCCTTGAACCGCCGGAAAAACATTCAGCCCTTCCGCCACCCAAATCCCGGAAGCAATATCTTCGCTGGTATAGGGTTCGGTGACCGATTCCCCTAGGGTTTGGCCGTAGATATCGGTTAGCTCTGCGTCAATGGTGATGGTGTACTCGGTGTTGGGCTCCAGTAGCCACGGGTTGATTTCGACCGAATCCCAACTGGGACTAATGAGCTGAACGTCATTGTCCCCATCCACTCCGGGAGCTGGGGAGAGGTGAATGTGGGCGATCGCCGATTCCGGGTCGATGCGGTTGTTGAAATCCAACCGGGGGCTGCCGTTGACGAACCGACCAAAGGCTCCGCCGTAGCTGGGACGCCCCTGTAATTTCAGTGCTTCAAATCGAAACGGTTGGTACGTGGTGGCAAGGGATTCGAACGGTTGGGTGCTGGGCAGATTTCCGTACGCCGGTAGCAGACCGGGGCTGACGGCAATCTGGTACTGGGTTCCCACCATAAGGGGGGATTTGGGGGTGATGGTGTATTGCCAGCGCTGCTGAGAGGCATCAAATCGCGTGGTTTCTGCAAAGTAATCGCGTTGTGCAGTAGGGGCGATGTCAACCGGGATGCTTTCTTCGGTTTCTGAGGTAAAGGTTAGGCGATCGCGCAGCGAATCTACATCCAATTCGACATTAGACCCAACGGACAGTGTGGAGTCCAGTTCCAGAGGGGAGGATTCGGAGTAGGTGGGCAGGTTGAGGGCAATATCGTCTGTTTCAAAGCTCCAGGTTAGATCCTCGGCCAATACGTTGCCGGATAAATCCCCCAAGCCAGCCTGTAAGGTGACGCGGACGCGAGTGGCTTTGGGCAGCGCGCGATCGGCTTGAAATCCCACCATGCGAGGGGTAAGAAAGCGAAACGTTCCCGGCAATTGGGGCTCGATTTGAAATTTACTCAGCAGCTCTCGCTGACCGGGAGTATCCAACCGCTCTAAGGGAATCAGCGGGTTTTCGAAACGGATGCGGATCTGAGACAGCGGTTCGACTGAGCCCGTAGGGTCAATGCGGTCGATCCAATCCGGAAGGACTGGTATCTCTACAGACTCGACATCCGCCAGGGGAGTCAGTTGGACGGGCGTACGAAATTCTGGAGTTGATGGAGATCCAGGAGGGCTGGGCGGGGATTGGGAGGTACAGGCGATCGCCGCAAATAGCAGCAAGCTAGCAGCAAGACAACACACCAGCCACTGGCGAAACCGTTGCCTGTATCCCATTGATGAGCCCTCAGTCAATACTCAAAGCCTATTGCCTTGAAATTGGCGGGGCGAGGGTTGTTCAAATTGCTTAAAACAATCTGAGTTCGATCGCCCTTCTCCCCAACCCTTCTCCCAACATGGAAGAAGGGAGTAAGAGGGATGAAATCCTAATTACTTCATTGTGCTGAGACGGAATTGAATTCGGCTTCAGTGGCCACGCAGAACAAACAGTAAAACACTACCGGTGAAACCGCAATTGATATCTCCTCAAGTAAAACGATGACCCAACTGCGACTGCATTGAGCAATGACGATCCAACGACCTAATAGTTGAAGGTTGCAGCAGCGATCGCTGGTAGTTTGTCTGAACTGACGTTGAGGAGGGAGCATCAATTGCTCCAGACGCTGCAATCAGCATGAACTCTTCAAGCGACTCAACAATGTTTCATCGGTAGCATCCAAGCAATTGGCCGATCGCCCGAGTCGGTGTTATTCACCTCTGCTAAGTGACAGTTAATACTGATTGGATATCAGAGAGCATCCGTTGGCCATTCAGCCATGAGGATGCACTGGAAATCTGACCGAACGAGGGCTAGTACTGGAGTGATTTACAGTAGAAATACTAGCGACAAAATTACGAATACTGCAACAAACGCGCCTAGAGCTACTAAGTCTTTTCTCGTTGTACCGTTCATAGACAATTCCTCTCAACTGAGTTCAGAATCTAGATTGAAATCTTCAAGTTTTGGGATAAGTGGCGTCCTCCACATTCCGTCTTATGCCCGGCATTCTGTTAGCCACTGAAAGGGGTAGCGAGGCTGGATTACGGCACTGCATAGGCCAGCAGATGGTACTCCCAACATACGTCGGAGAGATACCGCATCACGCTAAATTCGAGATACGCTCTGTGGTTAAACCGCCTGAGTCTTGGCGGACAATTTCTAACTCTGTATCTTTGGTTATCTCAAACAGAAATCGTTCGCCGGGGAAAGCCAAGGTTTCAGAGATCACACCCAGTTCGTTCAACAATCGAACAACTTGCACCTGGCGTGAAGAGTTGACGTGGATGTAGACAGAGTCATTCGAGGCAACCGTAGCAGCCGAAACCATACATGCACTCCTGGCAGACTTCATTCGTCTACCTATAACAAACCATTCAAAGTTGGATGCGGACAGGTTTCCATCGCTGGCCAACCAACCTAACTTCAACTGCCCGCTCCTCTGAACAAGTTCAGTGGTGAAGACAGCAACAATGCAAATACGTTCCTCGTCGCCAAAGACGCTCGTAGTTGACTCACACCTATGGCCGAACTGGTATCCGTTTTTGTCTCGCAATCATCGCCATACTCGACCTGAAGCTTTCGCAGCTCCAATAACGGCAACCTGTTACCAAGCGTACTTATACATAGATCGAAATAACGCCAAACAAAACAATACCAGTAATGTATTCCTAGTACGATCTCGACATAGATCGCAGCTCTCTACATTATTTGTTTATATTTGTTGTCATGCCAGCATGGTCTGCCTGAGGTTGACAGACTTACGTTTAGGGATGCTCTCATTGGCTAAAGACGCTTGAACGTGAGCCATCCTTCACATAGCTTTCGGCAATCAGTGATGGAGAGGTTCCTAGCCATTCTTTCTGACCAATCAAGGCTTTGGGCGACCTTCACATTCCAGGCCTGACAGCAGATTGGTATGTAAGCACTAGTCAAACATGGGTTGGATATTGCAGAAAGGTGCGGTTCCGTTATGAGCTGCGGATAAAGCGGTATTGTGACCAGATTGCGAGAGGGCAGAATCAGCGTCTTCGGCTTCTTGCTTGAATTGCAGAAAGGCGATGAAATCAGCAACCTGTTCGAGCTGCTCTGGAGAGAGGCTATCGAGGCTTTTCTGAACGGAGCGAGCGCTGGTTGCCATGAGAAAGCTGGGATAGTGGGGCCAAGGTCTTCGTTACTTCAGACCTTCGTTATTTTATGTAATGCGCAATAATACTTAAACTGTGGAATTTACCTAAATCACAGCTATGTGATCGTGTTTCTCCTAGTTCTTATCGCGTTCAGGTTTGGCGATCGAAATGCTGATTGCCGCCTAGATTAAGGCGAATACAGCCATTCAATCTGGTCGGAGTTCTCAGTCAGGTCTGAATGTCGAGCGTTTACCAAGCGGCTCTAATAGTTTTTCTTTCCCCGAAAAGGCTGAGGCTCTTGATTCAATGCCCGCCTTGAGTGGATAGTCCGGGACAGTCACACGTAAATGGGTTGTTCAAGCAGAACACTAGAGCAGTGACGTGGTCACTGCGGACATTTCAGCTACGGCAATCCCTGTATGCACTTGGAGTTGAGTGCCCTGACTGAAGAGAAAGAACGCTATGTTTCGGATTTGGTACGCAAGGATGGTCTGCAAAACCTGTGTTCTTCCAAAAGCATTTGGTCCTTGTGCAATCTTGGCAGGGTATGTGTTGACAATGGAAGTACGCATCGAACGTTCGAGGTTGAGATGTCCCCACCGTTTGAGACCCAATCGCTTCCAGAACAGCCGGATGCGGTGGCTCCCGATGGTTCAAACGTCAGAATTTTGCTGGCTTTGCAGGGAGGCAGTATGGCTCATTTTGAGCTGCTGCCGGGGGGCGTCTCAACTGCAGTAGCCCACCGCACAGTCGAAGAAATTTGGTACATCTTAGGAGGCGCGGGAGAAATGTGGAGAAAACAAGGAGACCTCGAAGAGATCGTCCCCCTCGCTCCCGGCACCAGTCTGACTCTTCCGCTGGGCACTGCGTTTCAGTTCCGCACCACCGGCAGCGACCGTCTCACAGCCGTGGCCATTACCATGCCCCCGTGGCCAGGAGACAACGAAGCTTACGAAGTAGAGGGGCACTGGCGATCGACGCAGAAAAGTACATAGGACTCTACCGGTGTCTCTCTGCAGCCTGTAAACCTAGGCTGGGGTTATTTTGCATAGCAAAGCAATCCACTATAGAGAGTTTCCTAGGCATGGTTCCTGGCTAAGCCAGGCATTCAGCGGTCTCCACACTCTGAGTCCTGCAGCCAATTAGCACAACGGCATCATTAGAGTTGAACCAAGCTTGCTGCCGTTCCCACAGTGGGAGCCGAGTTGGCGGGGAGGGTTATCGAACTCAGGTCGTGTAATTTCTACGGCGAATAGAGGAACGCTAGGGCATACAGCTTGGTACGTGTTTGTGAATGTTGAAGAATTGTTAGCCGCCTACGCCACTGGCCACCGAGAGTTCCATCAACTAAAGCTTCCGCAAGCCAGCCTGAATTGTGCAGAATTACAGGAGGCCAGCATCGTCGAATGCGACTTTTACAAGAGCAACCTGTCGGATGCCAATCTCTCAAATACAATCATCAACCGCACAAACTTCAGACGAGTTAACCTCAGTGGGGCCGTGGCTACACATTCGATTTTGCAAGATACTACCCTGAACGAAGCCGATTTGAGTGGTACTGATTTTCGGAATGCCAACTTGACCGATGTCGATTTGAGCGGGGCAGATCTCATTAATGCCGATTTTTCGGGGGCAGATTTGCGGGGCGCGGACTTGAGCGGAGCGGTCATCATCGGCACAAACTTCAGTCAGGCCAACCTGTGTAACGTCAAGATGGATGATGTGGACATGGAAGATGTCACATTCGCAGATACCATCATGCCGGATGGCCAACTGCGCTCATCAGAAGGCTAGCAGTTGGATGAGTTCGCGTTCAGACTCGTTTGCTTTGCCAGTGCATACATGTGTAGCCTTCAGTAAGCGGCTAATAAGACCGTTCAATGAAGTTGCTGGCCCCATCAGACTTATAGAGATCGGCAATCCGCTATGGAGAGGGTCCCGAGCATTTTTCCTCGCAAATCTAAGGATATTTGTTGTCTCCACTCTCTAGACCTTACAGCGGATTGCTATTGAACCTTCTGCGTCCTCTCAACCATCCAGGATTTGCACTATACTTTGTCAGAATACGCGGACACCTCCTGCACCTCGCGCTCCAGACAGCCTTCATAGCCCGAGCGTCGTGTCCGATTGATGCAGGAAGTGCCATTGGAGATGTCAATGCGGGCTATGCCTCGCTACTATCACGCTCCAACTGAGATTCGATCATTGAAATTGTCGAGTTTAATCCCGCCAACCGAGTTTCCATGTCGTCACGCATCCACTTCAAAATCTTCAGCTTGCGCTCTTGATACTGACGGCGATCGACCTTTTCCCCACACATTGCAAAAAACGGGAACATAATCCTCAGCTCTGAGTAACTGTGCTTCTATTGTGAGCGAACATTCAGAGGATTGTCGGTATTTTCAGTACGTTCCTAAGATCGCCTGAGTTCGATGGCCCTCATCCCCAGCCCGTCTCCCATTGTGGGAGACGGGAGCAAGAGGCATTAAAGCCTGATGCTGTCGTTGTTCTCTGGGGCTACTATCCTACTCAAATAGCCCTATCGAACTAACGTTAAGATCGATTCTCGGCTGTCAACAGCCCAGTGGTTCGTCAAGCGCAAGGGATGCCGTTTTGGGTAAAACCGGCAGTACGCCCGAACGCATTCTTTCATGTCTCAAGCTTGCATCTGACAGGACACTCGTCGTTAGGGTATAACCGTTAACTCTGCCCGGACAGGCTCGTCAAAATAGCGTGCTTCCACCGTCCATATCCCCTCGATAGGAAGGGGGTACATCAACAAGGCTGTCTCTTCTACAGCGATCGCCTGAGAACAGGCATCTCCTTGGCGATCTCCCACTGCCACCAACCTGACGGTAAAACTCTCCTCATCGACTTTGCCCTCCAACCGCTCGAATGAATGGCAGCTATCAGGCAGTACGACAGAGGCTGAAATTTCTAGAGATTCCTGTAGGGATAGGCGATCGCTCGCCAATCGAATCGACTCCACCGGCAGCTCCACCCTTTCAGCTAACTCGTAGCTTGTTTCACCGTCAGCCTCGTCGTCTGGCTCGGCTCGTATTTCTCCCCAGCCTGTGGTGGATGCTGCAGAGAGTGCAAGCAGTGCAACAACAGCGATGCCGAGGCGTCGGCTCCCCTCAACGATTCGCTGATTTAGATTGCGGCGGTCGCTGGACATGGGCTCGTCCCAGTCAAAAGTACAGCAAAACGACAATGTTGACTCAAGTAAACACCACCTAGAAGGAGCGTCAATCCGGCTATCTTGAGCTAGACCGTTGCGGTCAGGCGCTGCCATTGGGAGACATCATCTGTCCTACTACCGCTGTGCAGGAAGCTTAGTCTGATAACTATCCGTTTACCTCTGCAGGTTGTGGAGGCTGAGCCCCTGGTTGCAGCTTGGTGCGGATGCGCTCGGCGATCGCAGACCCCGTGAGGCCCAACTCGGCCAACGATTCCTCTGCCTTGGCATGGTCTACTAACTTATCCGGCACACCAATGCGGGTCACAGATGCAGACACCTCTGCGTCCAAAATCGCTTCAGCCACCGCAGAACCGAAGCCACCCATGAGACAGCCCTCTTCCACCGTCACCACTTTTCCAATCCGTTCCGCCAGCGGCAAGATCGTATCGGTGTCCAGCGGTTTCACAAAGCGGGCATTCACGACCGTTGCTTGGATGCCGTGTTCGGTCAAAATTTCAGCCGCCTGCATGGACGTGTGAACCATAGTTCCGTAGGACACAATCAACACGTCATCACCACTGCGCAGCAGCTCGCTCTTGCCGATTTCCAGAGCCTGCCAGCCCTCATCCGCTAGAGGGACACCAACGCCACTGCCACGGGGATAGCGAACGGCGATCGGGCCATTGGTATAGTTAATGCCCGTAACCAGCATGCGCTGCAGCTCGGCCTCGTCTTTGGGAGCCATGACGACAATATTGGGGATGCTGCGCAGGTAGGCAATGTCGTAAAGCCCTTGATGAGTGGGACCATCCGCGCCAACTACACCAGCCCTATCCATGCAGAAGAACACCGGCAGCTTTTGGATGCAGACGTCATGGACAATTTGGTCGTAGGCTCGCTGCAGGAAGGTGGAGTAGATGGTGGCCACAGGTCTCATGCCGTTGTAGGCCATGCCTGCCGCCAGCGTGACCGCGTGCTGCTCGGCAATCCCCACATCCACAAATTGCTTGGGCAGTTTCTCTTGGAAGGTAACCAACCCCGTACCGGTAGCCATCGCAGCCGTAATGGCCATGATGCGGGAATCGTCTTGGGCTAAGCGGGTCAGGGTGTTGGCAAATACTTTGGAATAGCTGGGGGGCTTGGGTTTGGTGGAAGGCTTGGGCTTGCCGGTAGCAATGTTAAAGCTGGATTGAGCGTGATAACCCACTTGCTCCTTTTCCGCTAGGGCATATCCCTTACCCTTGGTGGTGGCGACATGGACTAATATCGGGCCACCGACATTTTGAACCAGTTTGAAGACATCAACCAGTTCTTGCAAGTTATGCCCATCGACTGGGCCGACGTACGTGAAGCCCAGCTCTTCAAAAATGATGCCCACCTTGTTGTTGCGCACAGTGGTCATCAGCTTCATGTTCTCCTTCATGCGATCGATCTCAGGAGAGAGGCTGGAACCTACTAACGGCAAGTTCTTGAGCTGGGCTTCCAAGCTGTCGGTAATCGACTGCAGGGGAGGACTGATACGTAACTGACTCAGGTAGCGAGTCATGGCCCCAACGTTGGGGGAAATGGACATGCCGTTGTCGTTCAGCACCACAATCAAGTTGGTGTCGGGCATATGACCGGCATGGTTGATAGCTTCGTAAGCCATGCCTCCGGTGAGGGCACCATCACCGATGATGGCAACGACATTGTAGTCATCACCTTGAGCATCGCGTGCCATCGCCATGCCTAGTGCGGCAGAAATACTGGTGGAGGCGTGACCGGCTCCAAAATGATCGAACTGATTTTCCGTCAGTTTGAGGTAGCCGGCAATACCGCCCTTTTGACGCAGGGTATGAAAGTCTGTAAAGCGACCAGTCAACATTTTGTGGGGGTAGGCTTGGTGCCCTACATCCCAGACAACTTTGTCGCGATCGAAGTTGAGGGTTTTGTAGAGACCTAACGTTAGCTCTACAACCCCCAGCCCCGGGCCGAGGTGACCGCCAGTGGCGGCGACTGTTTGCAAGTGCTTCTCGCGCATTTGCCGCGCCAACTCTTTCAACTCGTCAACGCTGAGATCGTTGAGTTGGTTGGGATGAGAGATATCGCTCAGATGCATAAGGAAACTGGCAGGTTTGACTAATTCTCACTATAAAGCGCGTTCTGGTACCGCAAGTGCGAAATATCGATAGAGAACCGCATGAATAGATTCTGCTGACGATACGCCCAAAATTCGCTTCAGAATGTACGTAGCAAACAGTTTACTCTTTGTTCATCGAGAGACGGCAAAGCGTTACATCAGTTTGCTGTACGACTCTAAAGGCCGTGCTAAGACTGGGCAATTGGACAAAACAAGCGTTCTCAACGAGGCCGTCATACGGCGTATGGCGACGCCCAATGCTTCCATTCTCACAGTACAAGACTGCGCGTAGGTTAGAGCTGAATTTCACGGGCCGAATATCTCTGGCCGACCTCCACTGAGATGATTCAGTTTAATGTTCGCTCCAATGTGTCCCGGTACGATCGGCATTCAATCTAGGGGGAGCCAAGATTTAAGCCGATTGTTTAAAGTGCCCCGAACTCTACGTTTATTTCCACGGACTAGAGATTGTCTGGCGCTAGAATCATCGATGGTTCTGCTCGGACATGTTCGAGAGTTTCCTCAATCACGTGATGGCCACCAGGATTAACGCGCATGAGGATTGATAAGCATGAAGATTGACGAGCACGAAACACCCAGTCCGGAACAGTCGCGCGATCGCCATGCCTGCCACCCCAGCATCATCAGCTACCCCAACCCCAGTCGCTACAGCCTCTAATAACCCAACCAAACTTCTCCTAATCGATGGGCACTCCCTCGCCTATCGTTCGTTTTATGCGTTTGCCCTCAGTCGCGACGGAGGATTGCGCACCTCAACCGGCATTCCCACCAGCGTGTCTTACGGGTTCACCAAGTCATTGCTGGATACGCTGGCTCAGGAAAACCCTACCCATATCGCTATTGCCTTCGACACCCGCCAACCCACCTTTCGCCACGAAGTGGATGATTCCTACAAAGCAGGGCGGGCGGAGACCCCGGATGAATTTTTTGAGGACATCCAGAACCTAGAAGAGCTGCTGGGTGTGCTGAAACTACCGGTCCTGAAAGCACCGGGCTTCGAGGCTGACGACATTATTGGCACGTTGGCGACTACGGCTCCGGAGGGTATGGCCGTACGGGTGCTGAGTGGCGATCGCGATCTGTTCCAGCTTGTGGATGACGAGCGGGACGTCAAGGTGATGTACATGGGGGGTTCGTACGCCAAGCGAACGAACGGTTCGGCCGTGCGCGAGATGGACGAGGCCGCCGTGATTGACAAATTAGGGGTGCGGCCCGACCAGGTGGTGGACTACAAAGCCCTGTGCGGCGAT
Organism: Cyanobacteria bacterium J06642_12; assembly: GCA_039817825.1. Taxonomy (GTDB): domain Bacteria; phylum Cyanobacteriota; class Cyanobacteriia; order Thermostichales; family PCC-7336; genus PCC-7336. The sequence goes on from JBCBVA010000001.1 coordinate 103,742, forward strand.
AGCTCTGACAATATTCCGGGAGTCAAGGGGATTGGCGCCAAGACAGCCGTCAAGCTGTTAGGGAGCTACGACACTTTAGACAAGGTGTATGCCTCCCTAGGGGAAATGAAGGGGGCCGTAAAGACCAAGCTGGAGAGCGGCAAAGAGGCTGCCGATCATTCGCAATTTATGGCGCGGATCAAAGTCGATGTGCCGTTGGGGGTGCAATTTTCCGACCTGACCCTGATGGGATTTGACGATGCAGACATCCTGCCGATGCTGGAGAAATTAGAGTTCCAGTCATTCTTAAAACGCATCAACACCATGCAAGAGCGCTTGGGGGGGCGAGTGCTTTCTAGTGAGGGGGCCGCGGCTACAATCACTACCCCAGCTCAAGAGAGCAATGACGGCGATACCTGGTTCTTCACTGCCGAGGACACAGCACAGCAAGAAGCCCTCAAACCCGATCCCATCCAGCCGCAGATTGTCGATACTCCCGACAAACTGCAGGAACTGTGCGATCGCCTCAAAACGTTCACCGACCCTTCGACCCCCGTGGCATGGGACACGGAAACCACGTCGTTGGAACCGCGCGATGCCAAACTCGTAGGGATTGGCTGTTGTTGGGGCGGCGGTTTGGACGAGATGGCTTACATTCCGGTGGGTCACATTATCCCGGACGGAAGCAGCGGCCAGAACCTCGATTGTCAGAGGGTGCTGGAGCAACTACGGGAGATTCTAGAGAGCGATGCCTATCCCAAGGCGTTTCAGAATGCAAAATACGATCGCCTGGTATTCCTGCACCACGGCATTGAGATTCGAGGGGTAGCGATCGACACCATGCTGGCCAGCTACGTGCTCAATCCAGAAGACAGCCACAAGTTGAGCGAACTTTCCCAACGATATCTGGGGATTGTGCCCCAAGACTATGGCGATCTGGTGCCCAAGGGAAACACCATTGCCGATATCGCCATTCCCGAAGCTGCTGAGTATTGCGGCATGGATGTGTATTCCACCTATTTGTTGGTGCCCAAGCTGAGCGCGGAATTGACTGCCAATGGCAAGCTGAAAGCAGTATTGGAGTCTGTCGAACAACCCTTAGAGCCCGTGCTGGCGGCCATGGAAACCTGTGGAGTGGGCATTGATGTGGCTTACCTGCAGGAGTTTTCCGCTCAGCTCGGAACCGACCTAGAGGGGATTGTGAACCGAGCCTACGAGCATGCGGGTGAAACGTTTAATCTGGGGTCCCCCAAGCAACTGAGTGAGTTGCTATTTGAGAAGCTCGCCTTAGACACCAAAAAGTCCCGCAAAACCAAGCTGGGGTACTCCACTGACGCTGCCACCTTGACCAAGCTGCAGGGCTCCCATCCCGTTATTGATGACATTGTGGAGTACCGCACCCTAGCCAAGCTGAAATCAACCTATGTTGATGCCCTGCCCGCTCTGGTGAGATCGGACACTCAGCGAGTCCATACGAACTTCAATCAGGCGGTCACCTCCACCGGGCGCCTGTCTTCCTCCAATCCCAATCTGCAAAATATCCCCATCCGCACCGCCTTCAGCCGCCAAATCCGCAAAGCCTTTATCCCCGAACCCAGCTGGATGCTGGCGGCAGCCGACTACTCGCAAATCGAGCTGCGCATTCTGACTCACCTCAGCCAAGAGCCTGTCTTGCTGGAGGCATATCGCAATAACGACGATGTCCACAGCCTCACTGCCCGCCTGCTGATGGACAAAGACACCATTACGACAGAGGAGCGGCGACTGGGGAAAATTATCAATTTTGGGGTGATTTACGGCATGGGAGCCCAGCGATTTGCCCGCGAAACAGGAGTGTCAAACCGGGAAGCGAAAGGATTTATCGATCGCTTCAATCAACGCTATCCCAACGTATTTGCCTACCTCAGACGGATGGAAAAACAGGCGATCGCTCTCGGATATGTGGAGACCATTCTGGGACGCCGCCGCCATTTCAGCTTCAATTCCGATGCCTTACGCCGCTTGCAGGGGGTAGACCCCGACAGTATCGACCTCGATAAGCTCAAGCTCACCCGGTACGATGCCGGTTCTCTGCGGGCGGCCGCTAATGCCCCGATTCAAGGATCGAGCGCTGACATTATTAAGTTAGCGATGGTGAAGCTGCATGAAATTTTGCAAGATTATCAGGCTCGGTTGTTGTTGCAAGTCCACGACGAACTGGTGTTCGAACTGCCGCCCGAAGAGTGGGAAGAATTACAGCAGGTGATTTGCGACACGATGGAAGGGGTGCTGGCCCTAGATGTGCCGCTGAAAGTGGATATCAACGCTGGGGCCAATTGGATGGAGGCCAAATAATAGATGCTGCCGATCCAAGATCGCTTTAGTAACGATCTCGCTACCGGATTGGCTGGGAACCCAGGTTTGCTCTAACGGTTTAGGGTACCTTAGCAAAAGTCCCTGACTCCGAACTGTGTGTCGGCAAAACGTATGGTCAATCGCATCCATCGCTGGTTTGCTGTTGTCTTGAGTCTTGTCTTACTGACAAGCTGCAGTGCAACTCAGTCTTCAGCCAACTTGGAACAGCAGGTGTTGGATATCATTCGGGCCAACCCCGACATTGTGCTCGAAGCTGTCCAGAGCTATCAAGCAGAACAACAGGCAGCAGCCCAATCTGAGACTCTAGCGCAATACGAAGTCGCATTACAGGGAATTGCCGCCGACCCCACGTCCGAAATTGGCCAGTCCCCAACCAAAGGGTCGGAAGAGTTGCAGTACGTTCTGTACGAATTTTCAGATTTCGAATGTCCGTTTTGCGGGCGATCGCAGCCGGTAATTTCGGAATTTTTAGAGAACCATCCCGAAGTGACCTTGGTTTACAAGCATTTCCCCCTCGCTCAAATTCATCCCCAGGCAATACCGGCGGCCCAAGCGTCGTGGGCGGCCCAGCAACAAGGTAAGTTTTGGGAGTACCACGATGCCCTATTTGCCAATCAAGGACGGTTGGGAGATGACTACTACGTCGAGCTAGCCAGCGCCCTCCATCTGAATCGGGCAAAATTCGAGCGCGATCGACAATCGGCCGCAGACGCCATTCGCCGCGACCTGGAGCTGGGGGAGGCGATCGGGCTCAACGGCACCCCATTCTTTACGCTCAACGGCGTACCACTACCAGGTGCCGTCCCTGTCGAGGCCTTGGAAACTGCATTGGAGCAGGCAAAAAATGCCTGAACACTAGCAGTTCTTTTTGAAGATCCTTCGACACGAACTTAGCGCCTCTGAGAGCATGGATGTCTTTCGCCAAATCGTCTCAAGTCTGAGGGCGATCGCCCTCATCCCCAACCTTCTCCCACTGCAAGAAAAGGGAGCAAGAGTCCCTTACCCCTACCCCTATGCTGTCGTTGTGCTGCGAGACCGCTATTCCACTTATAGTGCTTGCCATTTCAGTTAGGACAAAGGCTTTTATGCGCAGTCAGGTAAAGACATAGCTGCAATGTCCGCAGTGCTATGGCCACTGCTATAAATATAGCGCTAGCCATTTCAGTTAGGACAGAGGTTTCTAAGCATCATCAGGGATGGGCATAGCTGCAATGTCCGCAGTGGTATTGCCACTGCTATAACCCCATCGAACTGACGCTTATCAACATCGCGAGATCTCTCTGACAACCAAAATTCGCCAGGGTAGAACCCTGGCGAACGTGATTACTGATAATGAACAGAGGACATCAGAGTCAACCTAAATCCTGCGTTGACAGGCTCTTAGTGATTAATCCCCAAATACACGGTCAATTGTGTTGATGATTCCAAATACAGGAACCACGGGCTCAATCGGCGAAACAACTGTATTCAAACCGTCGGTGAATGTAGCCAGACCCGACTTGCCAACAATCAAGATATCGTTGTCTTGCAAAGTGGGGTTGGACTCATTGTTGACATCTGCCGCCAGGTCAACAGGCACCTCTTGACGCAAAACAGTACCGTTGGGGTTCAAACGGATCAGACCCACTTGGTTGGTATTGGCGCGAGGGCGGAGGAAATCTCCACCGACAAACAGCGCCTGATTGAGTGGCGTATTGGCAGGAACCTGAACTGGCCCAGGAGTATTCACTTCCCCAACAATAATGATGTCAATCGTCTCGGGAGAGAGATTGGAAGAGCTGAGCAGGAACACTTCGTCATCGGGGATATCTTCAGATGCTGTCGGAATAAAAATTGTGTCGCCATCAAACACAACGGGGTCGGCAGCAACGCCGTCACCCTGCATCAAAGACCACAGGTCTACGTCAATCAGTTCGTCAGGACCATCCACACTGGGGCGACGCAACTGCACGTTGCGAATATCGGCCATAGTTGTGATGCCGCCTGCCCGCTGAATCATAGAAATGACGGTGGGAGCAGTCAGGGCTGGATCGGTGTCTACGGGAGCGAAAATGTGGGGGCCAGGGGTAGAGACTTCTCCCAGAACGGCTACTCGTGGAGGACGAGCCGTTACGAGAATGACATTGACGATTGGGTTATTGAGAAACTCTGAGTACTGAGTGGTCAGCAGGTCGGATGCTTCCCTCAAAGTCAGTCCCTGCAATGAAACGCTGCCGAGCAACGACAGAGACACTGTACCGTCGGATAAAACCTGCTGTTCACCACTGAATTCGGGCACATTGAAGATGTCAACAGCGACCCTATCTCCCGGCCCTAACCGATACTGCCCCTCACTGGCTGTCGTCTGAACGTCTAGACGAGGAATCGAAGGGTCGCTGGGGGTTGTAGATGGAAGAGAGGGGGTCTCGCTTGTGGATGGAGTCGTGCTGGGGGCAGAAGTATCGGGGAGTGACGGAGTATCTTCGTCCTCTGTAGATGATGCTGGCGGGATACTCGGTAAAGAAGGGGTGTCGGTTGTGGGGCTATCGATTGTGGACGGTTCTGGAACGGGAGGCAATGTATCCTCCTGAGCTCCTGCAGTTAGTGGCAGGCCGAACGTGGCTGCCGTCATGAGGCAGGCCAAGGCTGTTGCCGAGCTAAGCAGATTGAAGGGGTTTGATTGGATAGCCATGACCAAAGCTTCTGAACTAGTTACTGATGTTACAGCGTATTTTCGTTAGGGGTGAGACACGCATGTTAACCCCCTGTAACTTATCTACAAACAAGTTAGATGGGAACTGCACGTGCGGCAAGGCTTTTCTCGGTTCTCCCTAACGGTATAAGCATAGAAACGTAATCGTAGAAATCATGGCATAAAAACGATCGCATTAAAGTAGAACTGACCGGGGCATTGGCTACAGCCATTGACTGAGGCCAATCTACTGTTGCACCTGGCCCAGTCTGTCGGTGTTCGAGCTGCTTGGCTTGTATGGCGGTTCGTATTCTCAGGCAAACAATGCAATACTTCGCAGGTTTCAAACCCTTGCGGGTTAGTAATGAAGTTGCTGAACTAAGTAGCAGTTAGATTCTTGCTGTCCGTTAACAGTTCATTTACCGCTTAGTTGGGGATGGGGTTGTTAAGATTCAGCCGTTCGTTCTGTCTTCATAGCCTCTATCTGTCCAGTTTTGGCTGGGGTTGCTTCTGTGAATCGCTCCAACTTGCCAATTACATCGTTCATTGCTCCCGATCGGCAAAGCCAAGAGAACACTAGACTGTTGTTGCAACAGCTTTGCTCTCTGATTGAGGAGCTGGCAGGCTCCGCATCAAGTCGCTCGCCCCTCCCTGCCAGTACTCTACAATTTTCATCCAAGATTCCAGCCACTGCTCGCTCTGAGACCGAATTACTGGGGGTTTTGCGCACGCTGTGTTTGGCGTCTATGAACCCAGCCCATCCGGGATATGTCGGGCATATGGATTCCATCCCCACCACCATGTCAGTTGTTGGAGACTGTTTGGCCGCTTTGGTCAATAACAACCTGCTTAGTCGAGAAATGTCGCCCGCGTTCTCTCGGTTAGAGGTAGAGGTTGTCAAACAGTTTGCCGCTGTATTTCAGCTTGGCGATCGCGCAGGAGGAGTGCTGGTCAGTGGTGGTACCTTGGCCAACTTGCACTGTTTGGCTGTGGCTCGCAATGTGATGCTCGATTGTCATCGTGAGGGGGTGATTGGGCGAGATCGCCGACCTGTCTTGTTTGCGTCTGAAGTCGCCCATACTTCAATCCAGAAGGCCGCCATGCTTCTGGGGTTGGGAACGGAGGCTGTTATTCCGATTTCCACAGACGCGAATTCACACCTACTAGTAAGTCAATTGAGAGAGGAAATTCAGCAGGCACTCGCCAATAATCTCCTTCCCTTTTGTGTTGTGGCGACTGCTGGAACAACAACGACGGGGGCAATTGACCCTCTGCCAGAGATTGCCGAAATTGCCAGGGAATTTCGCTTATGGCTGCATGTAGATGCAGCCTATGGTGGGGCGATCGTCATGTCAGAGAACCACAAGTATCGTTTGAATGGTATCGAGCAAGCTGATTCGGTAACGTTTAATCCTCAAAAGTGGTTGTATGTGGCCAAAACCTGCGCCATGTCTCTGTTTCGAGATGTGTCGTTATTGCGATCGCATTTTCAAATCGCGGCTCCATACATGGCTGAAATGACAGACGAGGATGGGCAAGCCAGCGTTAATTTAGGAGAACTGAGCGTGCAGGGGACTCGTCATGCAGATGTCCTGAAGCTGTGGCTATCGTTACAGCACCTCGGGCAGCAGGGATATGCTCAATTGATCGATGAGAGTTACCGATTAACTGACTACGTCCTCAAACTGGTGGAACAACGACCTTTCCTGCAACTTGCGTCGCAGTCAGACTGTAATCTAGTTTGCTTTCGCCTAACGGCAAGAGATTCGTTCGGTGATGCGGCTGAGATTGGCAACACAGACCGCCGGAATGCAGAGCTGCAGCACTATTTATTGAGTCAAGGATTTTTTCTGTCGTTGCCCCTATACCGCGATCGCCTTTGGTTGCGGATGGTGTTGCTGAATCCGTTTTTGGAAGCGGAGGGCTGCGATCGCCTCTTCAGCCACATTGATAAATTTATTGAGCTCGGTTCGTGAGAAGAGTCTGGAATCAGTTCGCCTCACTCTGAGCATGAAGAGATTGGGTAGAGAGCTACCCCAACATCTAGATAGAATGTGATGTACTAAAAGACTTTATTTTTCGCATCTTTCCCCATGACTCAATCCTTTCTAGAACGGCTGCAAGATCGCGTGCTGGTGTTCGATGGGGCTACCGGTACGTCTCTTCAAGCGCAGAATCTTACGGCTGAGGACTTTGGCGGCCCTGACTTGGAAGGGTGCAACGAATATTTAGTGTTCTCCAAGCCGGAGGCGGTTGAGAAAGTCCACGTTGGCTTTTTGGAGGCCGGGGCCGATGTCATCGAGACGGATACCTTTGGTGGTACCTCGATTGTGCTTGCAGAATACGACATTGCCGATCGCGCCTACGAACTGAACAAGACGGCGGCTGAAATTGCCAAGCAGGCAGCTACTCACTATTCCACTGCCGATAAACCCAGATATGTTGCGGGCTCAATGGGGCCGGGGACCAAGCTGCCAACATTGGGGCACATTGATTACGACACGATGGTAGAAGCTTACGTCGAGCAGGCGGAAGGACTATATGACGGCGGTGTAGACCTGTTTATCGTCGAGACCTGCCAGGACGTACTGCAGATTAAGGCCGCGCTGAACGGCATCGAGCAGGTGTTTGCAAAGAAGGGGCAGCGGTTGCCGCTGATGGTCTCCATCACGATAGAGCAGCAGGGGACGATGTTGGTGGGCTCCGAGATTGGGGCTGCGCTGACGATTTTGGAACCCTTTGCTATTGATGTGTTGGGCCTCAACTGCGCCACCGGCCCGGACTTGATGGTGGAGCACATTCGCTATCTGTCCCAGCATTCCCCCTTCCACATTTCCTGCATTCCCAATGCAGGTCTACCCGAGAACGTGGGTGGGGAGGCATTCTACAAGCTGACCCCGGATGATTTGCAGAAATACCTGCATCGGTTTGTGGAAGAGTTTGGCGTTAGCGTGATTGGCGGATGCTGCGGTACCCGACCCGATCACATCCAGTCGCTAGTGGAGACGGTTGAAAATCTCAAGCCAGCCCCCCGCATCCCCGAACGTATTCCTGCCTCGGCATCCATCTACAGCCCTCAGCCTTACGACCAAGACAACTCATTCTTGATTATTGGGGAGCGTCTGAATGCCAGTGGTTCCAAGAAATGCCGCACGCTGCTAAACGATGAAGACTGGAACGGCCTGATTTCTCTGGCCAAGAATCAGGTGAAGGAAGGGGCGCACGTTCTGGATGTGAACGTGGACTACGTGGGTCGCGATGGTGTTAAAGACATGCACGAGCTGGCCTCGCGGCTGGTGACCAGCGTAACATTGCCACTGATGTTGGATTCTACCGAGTGGGAAAAGATGGAGGCTGGCCTCAAGGTGGCAGGGGGTAAGTGCTTGCTCAACTCCACCAACTACGAGGATGGGGAAGAGCGGTTTTATAAGGTGCTGGAGCTGGCCAAGACCTACGGTGCGGGCGTCGTAGTCGGCACGATTGACGAAGAGGGGATGGCGCGAACGGCTCAGAAAAAGTTCGAGATTGCCAAGCGAGCTTACGATGCGGCGATCGCCTACGGTCTGCCTCCCTACGAAGTGTTCTTCGACCCGCTGGCGCTGCCCATTTCCACTGGTATTGAGGAGGATCGCCTCAACGGTAAGGCGACGGTGGATGCCATTCGCCAAATTCGCGACGAGCTGCCTGGCTGTCACATTCTACTGGGAATTTCCAATGTGTCGTTTGGCCTCAATCCAGCCGCCCGAATCGCTCTCAATTCGATGTTTTTGCATGAGACCCGAGACGCGGGTCTGGATGCGGCTATTGTCAGCGCCAGCAAGATCCTGCCCCTATCTCGCATCAAAGAAGAGCACCAGAAGGTTTGTCTGGAGCTGATTTACGACCAGCGTCAGTTTGATGGGGGTGTCTGTATTTATGACCCCTTGACTGAGCTAACGACGATGTTTGAGGGGGTGTCGGCCAAGCGAGATCGCACAGTGGATGCCAATCTCTCGCTGGAGGAAAAACTCAAGCAGCACATCATCGATGGGGAGCGGATTGGTCTGGATGCCGTGTTGGCAGAGGCACTGGACAAATATCCGCCGCTGTCGATCGTGAACGAGTATTTGCTGGACGGTATGAAGGTGGTGGGAGAGCTATTTGGCTCCGGTCAGATGCAATTGCCGTTTGTATTGCAGTCGGCTGAAACCATGAAGGCGGCGGTGGCGTATTTGGAGCCATACATGGAGAAGGCGGAAGGTTCGACGAAGGGAAAAGTCGCGATCGCCACGGTGAAAGGGGATGTGCACGATATCGGCAAAAACCTGGTGGACATCATCCTGACCAACAACGGCTACACCGTTTACAACTTGGGCATCAAGCAGCCGGTAGACAACATTATTGCGGCCTACGAAGAACACCAGGTGGACTGCATTGCTATGAGCGGTCTGCTAGTGAAGTCCACGGCGTTTATGAAGGAGAATTTGTCCACCTTCAATGAGAAAGGCATTACCGTTCCCGTCATCTTGGGAGGGGCAGCTCTGACCCGCAAGTTTGTGGAGAAGGACTGTCAGAGTGCCTACAACGGTCGGGTGGTGTACGGTCGTGACGCCTTCTCTGACTTGCATTTTATGGACAAGCTGATGGCGGCCAAGGGGGAGGAGAACTGGCACGATTTGCAGGGGTTCTTGGATGAGGAACCGGTCTCGAATGGTCATGCAGCTGAGATTGAGGATGCAGAAGTCGAGACTCCTTCGAAACCTGCAGAACCAGAAGTCATCGATACACGTCGGGCAGAGGAAATTGAACCAGACATCGATCGCCCTCTCCCTCCGTTCTGGGGCTCCAAGGTTCTCAGCGGCACAGACATCCCTTGGGAGGAAGTGTTTGGCTACATCGATCGCCAAGCGTTAATTGCCGGTCAGTGGCAGATTCGCAAGCCCCGCGAGCAATCGAAAGAGGAGTTCGAGCACTTCCTGAAGACGGAAATTGAGCCGATTTTAGAGGGGTGGAAGCGGCACATCATTGAAGAAGACTTGCTGCATCCGAAAGTAGCTTATGGGTATTTTCCCTGCCAGGCGCAGGGCAATACGGTCAAGGTGTTCGACCCGGCTAGTTTCTCGGCGTTGGCTACTGATGGAGAGTCTGCCTGTGCGGGCGATCGCCCCACCTTCTCGGGAGGCGAAACCGAGATTGCCGCGATTGAATTCCCGCGCCAAAAAACCGATCGCCGTCGCTGTATTGCGGATTTCTACGCTCCGGCAGAGCAAAAGTTGGTGGATGCATTCCCCATTCAGGCGGTAACTGTGGGAGAGGAAGCGTCCATTCTCAGTCAAAAACTGTTTTCTGAAGATAAGTACACCGACTACCTCTATTTCTATGGCCTGACGAATGCTCTGGCCGAGGCGCTAGCCGAGTGGGCTCACGCTCGCATTCGCCGCGAGTTGGGATTTGCGGCAGAAGACAGTGACGACATCCGTCGCATCCTGCATCAGAGCTATCGGGGTTCTCGCTATAGTTTTGGCTATCCGGCTTGCCCGAACATGGCCGACCAGCATCACCTGCTGAAGCTGTTGGATTGCGATCGCATTGGTCTGATTATGGATGAGAGCGAGCAGCTACACCCGGAACAATCCACCACTGCCTTGGTGGCCTACCACCCGAAAGCTAAGTACTTCAACACATAGCTCAGTTACAGATTCAGTCATTTATCTGCAGACCCAGAGCAAACTCGCAATTGCTTATGACTGTCTGGCGTGGGCAGCTCCCGAGGCGATCGCAGCGTTGCATGGGCTCAAACTTAACGCAACCATCTGCCCAGATCCAGCTCCCTGGCTCTTTGCGAAAGGGAACGCCATAAACGCCACAACTGAATGATTAGCATCGCATCCAGAAGACCAGTAGAGGTGCAGTAGGATGGTTCAAACGGTTCTGGGTACAGTGAAGCCTGTGGCGATAGAGTTTTGCAATCAGCAGCTTATTGTGTGTCCGAACCAAGCAATATATTTAGACTTACGGGTACTTTGAGGCGGCATGAAGAAGGCTGTCTATTGGTTATTTGGAGACTGGGCTGGCGGTATTGTTGTTGGCAGTTGGAGCTGGCTGTGGGGCGTTGACAACGAAACAGACAACAGCGACCTGGATACCATTGCTGCGGCTAGCGAGTCGATCGCGGTCATGGAAGTCTCTGTGAAACGCCTAGTGGACGTTGTGTCTATGCAGCACGACGCTTACCAACGAGCCCGCCAGAAATACCTCCAAAAGCAGCGCGAATTCAAGAGCGCAGAGCAGCTCGCATTTGATGCTCAGCACAACGGTCAGGACTCAACAGCTCGATTGGCAATGGCAAAAGCCATCCAAATTGAGAAAATTCTGCCTGTCCTCAAAGGGCAGATGCAGCAGGCAGAAGAACTGTTAAATGGTTTCCAGACTCGGTTGGAGGAAGAACGATTGGCGCTGGAAACCCATAAGGGTGAGCTGCAGAACATGAAAGACTTAACGGAAATTAGTGAGGTGCTTGCCGCTGTTAAGCAGGCCGGTCAGGGGCTGGCAGCTAGTGATGCCAAGGGGCGCTTTCAGGATATGTACTCCGAACTGGAAGAGCGCACCAAGACCGATATTTTGGCATCGGAGCTGTATCAAGATCCGGAGAATTTAGCGACGGCTAAGCTATCTCAATTGGAGCTTGATGAGGAGATTGCCCGGAGATTAGAGAATCGGAAGTAGGCATTACGCTGCAGTAAGTTCAATCATGTCAGCCAGAATTCAATCGAGCAACGGGTGTACCATTCGCTAGATGCCAGTAACGACTCGACAAATAAAGGTGTCTTGGGCTGCGATCGCGAGTATTCTGCGGTGATTGAAGCCGACAACCACCCTTGCCTATGATTGCGTTTTTAATGGGAGAACTCGCTGATGTTCAGGCGGGCGATCGCAGTTCGGTGACCCTGAATGTGGGAGGTGTGGGCTATCGTGCTACGGTACCTCAACGTGTTGCTAGAGAGATAGGGTCGATCGGAGAGTCCGTTCAGCTCTTTACCCATCTGGTAGTACGGGATACGGGGATGCTGCTGTACGGATTTGGGAGCGCCGCCGAACGGGAGCTATTTGTCGAACTGATTAAAGTGTCGGGGGTGGGGCCTTCGCTGGCGATCGCCCTACTGGGCACCCTCACCCTGACCGAACTGGTACAGGCGGTCGTAACGGAAAACGTTCGGATTCTGAGTTTGACTCCTGGCGTGGGTAAAAAGACTGCTCAGAGGCTGGTACTGGAGTTGAAATCAAGACTAGCAGAATGGCGCACTACCGGTGATGACGTACCGGTTGCTGCTGGGGGACCACCATCGTCGATTTACAGCGAGGTGGAAATTGCCCTATTGGCGTTGGGGTACAGCTCGGCGGAAACGGTGCGGGCATTGCAAGCGATCGGCCAGCAAGAGGGCGATCGCCTGGGACAATCGGTGGAGGACTGGTTGCGGAGCGCAATTGCCTACCTCAGCCAGCAAGAGTAGTGGGTTTTGGTTGATTCGGCTGGCATCGGCGCATGCCATTGAATAGTCGACTCTGCAGCCAGCCCGAAAAATTTACTCTCCACCATTGCACCGACAACATTCGTTTCATGACCGATTTGTCTGTACTGCCCGACTCATGTCGCCGCGTAGGAATTTTTGGAGGAACGTTTAACCCCGTTCATTGCGGCCACGTAGCTGTTGCCCAGCGCTCCCTGCAGCAATGCCATCTGGATGCGGTGCTGTGGATACCTGCAGGACTGCCTCCGCACAAACCTCTGGCATCTGGTGCGAGCAATTCCGACCGGCTAGAGATGGTGAAGTTGGCGATGGCTAACTTTATACAGTTTTATTGGTCGGATGTAGAACTACGGAGATCGGGACGCTCGTTTGCGATCGATACCATCGCCCAATGTAAAGCAAATTACCCCTGGGTTCGGGAATGGAGCTGGATTATTGGCGCCGATGCGATCGCGGACTTACCCACCTGGCATCGCGCCGCCGAGGTGGCTGGCTGCTGTCATTGGATCGTCGCCCCTCGTCCCGACACCTCTAGCGATAACCTATTGGAAGCGTTGCAAAAACAACTCCCCGCTCTGCAAGCCACATGGCTAACGGACGTGGAATGGGCCGTCTCATCGTCAGAGATTCGTCAGCGATTGAGCCAAGGACAGGCGATCGCCGATCTGGTTCCCGAGGCAGTCAGTACCTACCTCCTAGAGAAGCATCTTTATACCAAGTGAAGGGCGCATAAAGACAAATATGAAATTCCTATGTGTCGGATGTTATTTTTTGTGTGAAGTTTAGGTAAAGTATGAGTGATGAATAAAACCCTTTCGGGCAAGAGCGGAGTTTGGTGACATGGAAAAGCTTTTTTGGTGTGTGATTTCTGGCGTTGTGGTTCTGTCTTGGCAAGTTCACACCGGTAACGTGAGCCTGGATGTGAATGCAGAGCCAGTTAGTCCGGCAACCACTCACGTTACAGTTCAGTAGGCTCATCATCTACGTTTGATTGAGGTTGTCAGTCAGGCATAGTAGAGCTGGATTTTTCGATGAATCCGCCAGATTGACAGTCCTCTAAGTTCGAACAGGCATTGTGTCCGACAACCATCCTTACGATTAGCGTCCACCACTATCGTGCCAGGCGAGAACAGCCTGGCTTTTTTTTGCCCAGGTTTTCGTATTTTGAGAGCCACAGCGTTTGGGGGCAAAGTGGTCTGATACAGGCGATACGAAAAAGGGCACTTTTTGCCGTAATTGTGCTGGTTCGGGTCAGTAGCGATTGGGGGGTGTGGGCTGGGTAAGCTAGATGTAGCCTTGCTTATAGACGAAATGACCGAGCGGTCTCTCTGAGTAGCGGTTTAGTTTTGCTTAGGAATCAATATCAATGGCTACCCGTAAAGGGCCTCCCCCAATTGTGTTTATTGCGGCAGGTCTGGGTGTAATCGGCGGCTTATATTACTACGGCCGAGACTTCATCAAGCGCAGTCCCAATCCAGCAACACCCACAGCGCAAAGTACGTCAGCACCGTCGAATGTTTCCACCGTAGATGGGACGCCGCTGACACTGTTGGGGGATACGTTTAGCGGATACAGTACGTTTCGCAATAGCGAATTTTTAGACACGCTGGGCGATCGCGACATTGCCCTCAGCTATCGAGATGAGTTTGTGCAGGCGACTCGGGCCGAGCAGCTCAGTAACGGGCAAGCGGATCTGATTGTGACCACGCTCGACCAAGTGTTGCGCCATCAACCGGACGGTCAAATTATCGGGCTGTTGGATAGAACGGTTGGGGCTGATGCCGTTGTTCTGAACACTCCGCGCTTTTCTAGCCTCAGATCCTTGAATGATTTAGACGCGTTGGTGGAGCAGTCGAGCACTAGCGGCCAACCCCTCAGCATTGTGTACGCTGCTGATACGCCCAGCGAGTATTTGGCACGGGTGTTGGATATTCGGTTTGAAAGCTTTAACCTGTCTAACTTCGAGCTAATTGAAGTGGCGGAGGCTTCAGAAGCCTGGGACTTGTTGCAACAGCCAAATAACACGATTGCGATCGCCGTGTTGTGGGAACCGTTTGTTACGCGGGCGGAGCGTGAAGGGTACACGGTAGTGTTGTCCAGTGAGGATGCTCCGAACGCCATTTTGGATGTGATTGTGGCGTCTGACCGGGTGATCGCCAATCATTCCGGCGACCTGAGTGACTTGCTCAGTGCTTACTACCGCCGAATTGATTCGAACTTGCGGGATAGCGGGCAACTGCGGCAGCAGATTCAAGAGGACGGTGGTCTCTCCCAGACGGAAGCCAGTGCAGTGATGCAAGGGATTGATTTCTTCACGTCGGTGGAGGCCGATCGCTGGATGTCGGATGGTACGCTCAGTCGTCGGATTAGTTCGACGGCGGCTGTGCTGGTGCTGTCCGGTCAGATGGATACTGTGCCTGACAATCCCGAGGCGTTATATTCCGCTCAATTTTTGTCGGATTCGGTGGCCAATACCGAGACGCTGATTTCCCTAATCGAAGCAGACAACCCTGAGTTGGCTCAGTTGTTGGCGGGGACGGTCAGTACTACTACTAGTTCCGCGCCAGCGGTGAGTACGGCATCGCTGCAATCTGCCCCGACGATCGGCAATTTGCAGGTACGGGGAGAGGTTCAGTTCGCGACAGGCTCAGCTCAATTGACTCCGGTGGGTCGCCAAACGTTGGATAGCTTGGCGGAGGAGATGAAGGAGTTTAATCCACAAACGGTGGCGGTGCGGGCGATCGGGCATACGTCGCGTACGGGATCTGCGGACTTGAATGTGAGGTTGAGCGAACAGCGGGCAGAAACGGTGGTGAACTATCTCAAGTCGTTGGGAGTGAACCACAACATGCTGGCGGAAGGGCGCGGTTTTAACGAGCCTCTCGCCAATGTTGCTCCAGCAGATGCTCGCAATCAGCGGACAGAGATTCGTCTGGTGCGACTGCAGTCTTAAGAGCAATTTTCTGTTCTGGGTGGGGGGGTCGCTAGCTGGAGATCTTCCCAGGCTGGAGAACTTGAACGAAGGTAATGATGAGGGGACTATTGATGGCTCCCGTCTTTACTGCGTCAAGATTTCGGAGGATGAGTGCGGCGGTAGGTTTCAAACCGATAACCGTCATATTTTTCGCAGGCAACTCGTTCGAATTCGGTACCGATCAGATGTTCGTAGGGAGGGAAAACGGTGTCTCCGGCATGGCTGGATTCCACGATGGTGAGTTCTAGCGTGTCGGTGAAGGGAAGAGCAGCTTCATAGAGAACGCTACCTCCAACGATAAAGACTTTTTCGCGATCGCCTGCTTGCTCCAATGCTTCAGTTACCGATTGAGCGATGCTGAGTTGGTAGCCGTTGCTGGGGCACTGGGTTGCGGCCAGATCGTCTGCAAGCGATGTGGACACCACGATGTTGTGGCGACCGGGTAGAGGGCAGCGTTCTAAGTCTTGCTCCCAGGTGTGGCGACCCATAATCACCGTATGGCCTTTCGTCAGTTGCTTGAATCGCTCCATGTCGGCGGGGATGCGCCAGGGGACTTTGCCGTTGTTGCCAATGACGCGATCGCCTTCAGTCAGTGCGGCGATCTCGATAATTTCGGGGGGATGCATGCTAATTCCAGCCAAGACCCTGCCTATGGTGCCACAGAGTGCCAAATTTCTGGGGCGGTATAGTGACGAAAGTTTTTCCGCTAGACTTGCTTGCTACTCATGGCTGCTCAATTTGTTTACTTGCACGGTTTTGCCTCTGGCCCGATGTCTTCAAAAGGGGTGTTTCTCAAACAGAAACTAGAAGAGTTGGGGATTGAGCTGCAGGTGCCGGATTTTAATGAGGGGGGCTTTACTGATTTGACGGTGAGTCGGCAGATCGAGCAGGTGTGCGATCGCCTGTCGGATACTCCTGCTGTTTTGGTTGGTTCTAGTTTAGGAGGGCTGACGGCGGCGTGTGTGGCGGAGCGGATGCTGCAGGTGGAGCGGGTGGTGTTGCTAGCTCCGGCGTTTGGGTTTGCAAAGCGGTGGCAGAAGTCTTTGGGGGAGGTGGCGATCGCGGAGTGGAAAGAGCAGGGGGTGCGGCAGTTTTACCATTACGGGCAACGGCAGGAGTTACCGCTACGGTATGGGTTTGTGGAGGATGCGATTGGGTATCGGGAAGAGGATTTACGGCGTCAGGTGCCGACGGTGATCGTTCATGGGCGAAAGGATGATGTGGTGCCGATTGAGGTGAGTCGGGAGTATGCGGGCGATCGCGATTGGGTGACGTTGCACGAGTTGGATAGCGATCATGCTTTGGGGGATGTTGAAAGTAAGGCTGCTATCTGGGACATTACGCGATCGTTTTGCCAGTTGGAAGCTTGAGATTGTGTATCGACGGCTTAACGAGCAGCTACACAAGCATCGCCTGCTGTCGAGAGTTCTGGAAGATGGGGGCCAGACAATAGGGTTACGTCATAATGAATGTAGGTGATGCGTTCTGTTCGAGAGACGCTTGGGCTCAGGTTGCTGGTGAATCTAGATGACAACCCTCACAGAAATTGAAGCTGCGATTAAGCAGTTATCTCAAGACGACGCACGTAAGCTAGCTGATTGGTTGCAAAGCTACGTTGATGACGCTTGGGACAAGCAGATTGAAGAGGATTTAAAACTTGGCAAACTCGATAAGCTGATTTCACAAGCAGAAGCCGACATTGCTGCTGGTAACGTCAGAGAGTTGGATGAAGTCCTTCACAACAGCTGAGTGCTGGGAACCTTACTGCTTCTTCCCACAAGTATCAGCTAATATTCGAAGCGAACTGAGTTTGAAAGTCCTGAGAAAATTAACTGAGCAGCAGAAGGTATTCTACCGACATTTATAGATTTGAAAAGTCATCAATATAGTACGCCCCATCATATTCATAACGATAAGGAGCGGAAGGTTTGGCTAAGCGCACAATTGTATTGATGTCCTGTGCAGGCGGACCACATTCACGCGATAGGAAATCTATAATTTCGGTAATTGCACAATGCTCAACCACAAGGTCAAATGCACGTGCAGGACAATAACCATTGTCGGGCAAATATATCGCTAAATTAGTTCCCAGATGCTGTGTGAGGGAAAAGCAAAATTTTCGAAGTTCAGAAAGAGTAGACTCTGTTGTGAGGGCATATCCCCATCGAAGTGATGTCGCCAATTCAAACGATCTCCGACCAAAATCGACTTGCCATGCTTGTGGGCCATACAGCTCTAGAAATTGCTCGGCATTTCATAAGTCAACAGCATCTTTCTCTGGGGAAACTGCATAGGGTTTGAGAGAAGTTTTCCAATTGGTTGTCATCCACTCCCAATTGGTTCGCGAGTTGGGACGTGGAGTATAGACTTCGAATTCTTTCGACCAATTAAGGGCAAGAACTTGTGGAAGTGTTGAGAACTTCGACAAGTCACCATCGTGACCTACGATCACATTAAATTCTATTGACATATCGCGTAAGCAGAATGGTTAACAGATGAATGAACGGCGGTTCTCTTTCAATGGATCGTGGGGGAAACAGTTATTGCCTGCTTCTGCTACATGTACTTGACCGTAGTCATCAGAAATGCTGCAGATACAGACGCATGGCAAGCCTAGCTTCGATCTGAATGCGTGATACGAAGGTTTGAAGACCTGATTGAAACTAACGTCGATCTGGACGCTGACGATCCACGTGGATGGAATCCCTCTCGCTTGAAGTTGGGACTCCAACATTGCCTGGTAGAAATTGACTAGTGACAGAAACTGATTGCTTGCAGGAGAAATCTCTCCAGTCGTGAGGTTGATGTGAACTGTGCTGACATTGTGTGAATTAGCAAATTGAAATAGCTTGCCTATTCCCCAATAGCCATCGACATCGTTGTTGCGACTGTTAAACGACTCAATAATGCCCCGAGCAACATTTTTCAGTTCTTTTCGACGAACCACGCCCTACTCCATAACCGACAACCTCACCCCCTTCACTCTTCAATCGCCTGCAACACCGACTTAGCAAGCAACTTATTCTTAAACCACACCACCGGCACCGGAATTTCCCCTACCTTCACCCCAGCTTTCTCCAAATTCAACCGCTCCGATACCGCCAAAATCAGATCGTCCCTATCCGACTGTCTTACCTGCGAAAACTTCTTGCGCAAATACTCCGGTCGCCAATAGCCCACAATCTCTAACAGATGCGATCGCCCATCTGGATGCACCAACCGAAAATCCGGAATCATCACACTCCCCGGAATCGGAATTAAATCCACCTCTCGCTCCAACTGCCAGTCGGTTTTGAGCTTCTTCCACCCCGCCGCAAACGACGCCTCCACCATGCTGTCAAACTCCTTCCCCGGCGGATAATGGGTCACCAATCCGCAATCCGAATCCAGAGAAAACCGATAGGGCTTGTACTCCGACGTGTAGAAATCCTTCACCCGTAACGTGGAATCCAAACTCCACTTTGTGACATGCAACAGCGCTGGCAGTAATTTCGCGATCGCCAACCCGTAACGCGTGCTGGGCTTAAACAAACTGGTCGGCCCATCCACCGTAATTGTGAACCCGCGATCGGCATCCCCCTCGATATACGACATCAACTGAAACAGCTTTAAATAGCGAAACAGCAGCTTGTACTCCCCCGGATCGTTGCGGTGGGCGTTCAGCGTCATCTGCGTCGCTTTATAAAAA
Organism: Cyanobacteria bacterium J06642_12; assembly: GCA_039817825.1. Taxonomy (GTDB): domain Bacteria; phylum Cyanobacteriota; class Cyanobacteriia; order Thermostichales; family PCC-7336; genus PCC-7336. Next base: position 122,917 of record JBCBVA010000001.1, read on the forward strand.
ATCCCCTGCACCTGCGACAAATTGAATCGGTGCAGCAGTGCCTCCGGTGTGGGTGCCTCAAACTGTGTCAAAATCCGGTTTTCCTGCAAATCCGCATACAGCCCCTTGCGAATCTCTGCCGGAAACACTTCGCGATCGCATTCCTGAGTCAGCTCCCGCGCCACCGTCGCCAGCGTCCCCGCCGCATTCTGCGGAATCTGTGTCGTTGTCGCCGCCAGTCCAAACACCCGTTGACGCAACAGCGGCGGCTCGATCGGGCTGACAATCTCAAACGTGCAAAAACTACTTTTGAGGATGTGGGCCAGCCCCCGCCGCAGTCGATAATCCGGGCTATCTCCCTCCAATTCCGACAGCAGATTGTCTAAATGCCCCTGCGTGTCCCCCTGGGCCGACTCGAATGTGGAAATTAGGTCGGAGGCGATCGCCACATGCTTGCCATCCACCTTCAGCCGCAGCGGTACGACGGTCTCTCCACTACGCCGAAAACTCAATAACTCGCTGGGTAACAACTCACCAACTCACCGACAAACAGCCGCTGCCATTGTAGAGACGCCCCTAAGAGATAGAGCAACCCCTTAAGCAAGTTCAAAGCTATACCAACCCCTGTCGTGAGCTAGGCTGGACAATGCTGTTTCCAGTCTCCACTTGCCATGCCAGTCATCGATATCGACCGACTGATCGACACCGACATCATGCGGCCCGCCCGCTACCTGGGCAACGAGTTCGGAGCCGTGCATCGCGACTGGAACAGCGCTACCGTCCGTTGGGTGCTCACCTATCCCGAGCTATACGAAGTAGGTGCCTCCAACTCCGGCCACATCATTCTCTACAACATCCTTAACGCCCAACCCCGCCAACTGTGCGATCGCACCTACTTACCCGGTAACGACCTCGGCGATCGCCTCAAATCCAACAACATCCCCCTATTCGCCGTCGAATCCCGTCGCGACATCAAAGAATTCGACATCATCGGCTTCAGTCTCGCCTACGAATTAGGAGGCAGCAATGTCTTGGAGATGCTGAGCCTTGCTGACATCCCCCTCACCTGGCAAGAACGCAATAACTACGACGTCACCACCTATCCGCTAGTGTTTGCCGGTGGCCCTACCGCGACCTCTAATCCAGAACCGTTTGCGGAATTCTTTGACTTCTTTGTCTTGGGAGATGGCGAGGAAGTCCTACCCGAAATCGGTCTGGTGATAGAGGAAGGACTTAAAGAAGGTCTATCCCGCCGCGACCTCCTGATCGATTTGGCCCAAGTGCCAGGAGTCTATGTCCCCCAGTTTTATGACGGCATCAATCCTAAGCCGCTGGTCGAGGGCGTACCCGAGCGCATTGTCCGCCGTGTCGCTACCCCCATGCCTCAATATGCGATCGGTGGCCCAGTCCCCTACGTTGAAACCGTTCACGATCGCCTCAGCCTAGAAGTCCGGCGCGGCTGCACCCGTGGCTGCCGCTTCTGCCAACCGGGCATGCTTACCCGTCCCGCCCGCGATGTCGACCCCGATGATGTAGTGGAGGCGATCGCCAATGGCCTAGAAAAAACCGGATACGACGAATTCTCGCTGTCCTCTCTCAGTTGCTCGGATTATCTCTCGCTACCTGCTGTCGGAGCCGAGCTTCATAACCGCCTGGGTAGCACCCACATCAACCTGTCGCTCCCCAGCCAGCGAGTCGATCGCTTCGACGAAAACATCGCCGCCGTCATGGGAGGCACCCGTCGCCCCACCCTCACCTTCGCCCCCGAAGCCGGTACCCAGCGAATGCGGGATGTGATTAACAAGGGACTGACCAACGCCGATTTGCTGCGAGGCGTCAAAACCGCCGCAGAGCAAGGGTGGGATAAGGTCAAACTCTATTTCATGATTGGCTTGCCTGCCGAAACCGATGTGGATGTCGTTGGCATTGCCGAAACTATCGCCATGCTGCAGCGGGAATGCCGCCCCGCCAGTGGCCGCAAGCTGAAAGTCAACGTCACCATCTCCAACTTCACCCCCAAACCCCACACCCCCTTCCAGTGGCACCGCGTCGATCATGCTGAAATCCAACGCAAGCAGAAATTACTCAAAGAGCAATTCCGTCGCATGCGCGGAGTGAAAGCCAATTTCACCGACATTCGCTTCTCCATGCTGGAAGATTTCATTGGTAAGGGCGATCGCCGCCTCAGTCGCACCATCTACCAAGCGTGGGCCAACGGTGCTGGAATGGATAGCTGGTGGGAGGGGATTGACGCCGCCTACAACGCCTGGGTCACCGCCTATCGCCAAAGCGTCCCCGACGCTGTCTTAGCTGGAACGGACGAGCATCCCCAACTCCCAGCATTCAACTACGAGCTTGATGACCGCCTCCCCTGGGATCGCATTGATACTGGCATCAGCAAAGATTGGCTCAAGCAGGATTGGGGCAATGCTCTAGAGGCTGCTACCGTCCCTGACTGCTCCTTCGATAGCTGCTCCCACTGCGGTATCTGTGGTGTGGATTTTGGCCACAATATTGTGCTGCCCGCTCTGCCGGTCCCCGAAATTGCCAAACAACCCCAAGGAGAACATCGCCCCAAAGCCGTCCAGCGCTTCCGCGTCACCTTCTCCAAGCAAGGCAACATGCGGTTAGTAGGTCACCTTGACCTCTTGCGATTGTGGGAGCGAGCCTGTCGGCGGGCCAAATTACCCTTGGCATTCAGCGGAGGTTTTCATCCCTCTCCGCGTATTTCTACCGCCAGCGCTCTTGCCCTCGGCCATGTCAGTCGGGGGGAAGTGGTGGACATCGAACTGATCGAAGCTATGCCCGTCGAGGAGCTACGCGATCGGCTATCCGCCCAACTCCCCTCCGAACTGGAAATTGTAGAGACGATTGAGTTATCGCTAGATGCACCATCCGCCACCAAGGCACTCTCGGCAGCCGAATACGTTTGCAACGTTGAAGCTCAACAACCCGTTGATTGGCAAAACACAATAAACCAAATTCTTTCTGAAACAGAAATATGGCTGGACAAAACCTCTAAATCAGGCAGGGCATACCGCGTGAATGGACGGGAATTACTGTATCAATTGTCCATCCAGACGAGTGAAGAAACACGGACAACTCTCTGTTACCAGGGGTGTTGCCGCAATGACGGCACTATGCTCAGGCCGCTCCAGGTCATGGATATGCTGGCCCAGTACCTACCAGATTCCATTGAGCTCCATCTCAACTTTGTGGAACGGCAACGATTGATTTTTCAAGCGAATTAGCACGGATGGGAATGTAGATTCTGTTACCCGAGTATTCGAAAGCCTGAGCAAGGATTTTCTGCAATTTTATTAAAGGTTACGTGCGTTCCCTATTAACAAATTCCATCTTGGCGCTATAATCTTGACCAAGCTAGCTATGCGCGAGTTGGTCGAAACCCTAGCATGCTGGCATCTGGCAGTGACATGCTTGAATCTGCCATCGAAAGACTGGAGCCAGGTTTAATACCGCAAGGTCTTGCCTTCTGATGGGCTAGTTGGGTGATGATGTCACCCTGCGCCTACAAAGGGCTGCTCGTTTAGTCGTTATTCTTGCGATCCAGTCCATTTGTTTGACTGGGAGTTGGGCATACGATTGACCGAAGCTGACTTCAAGGCAGATAATCTGCGCTTTGGTATTGCAATCAGGTGAGATTCTGACTGATGAAATGAGCCGTCAGTCTGCTTGCAGGTTTCGCGACTAGGTTTTCTGACCCGGACGGTTTTTTATCCGAAAGGCTTTCCCGTACCAAAGACGTAGTCGAGCTGAGTACATGCAGGCTCACTGCCCCAAGCGACGTTCGATCGAAGTATTCAAGCAGTTTTAGTCTGTCGGTGCCTGCAGACGTTGTGGTTGGGCAGGAGCCCAATCATTCGCGGTTTTGACTCGCGTGAGTGGTCGTTTCGGTTTAGGTGGTACTTAGCTGAATGTTTCTTACCGCAATTGGGTGTACACACCACCAAAGTATTGAGACATTGCAGCTATTCCAATCCTTGGCGAAACCTCACGGTATCTTGGCTTGTGCTGAGAGAAGCGCTTGCTGCAGCGGTTCGGGTAGCCTCTTCCAACTTGAAGGGACTCTGACCTTTCGCTGTGGTGGGGAGCCTTGGTGTTGAATCCTCTCGGGTTTTGAATGGAATCCGCGGAGAACAGCTCTAAGCAGTTGTTGCTGCCTGAGATGGTTCCGACTAAGTCAATTCCAACTGAGACGGTTCCAACCAGACAGCTCCCCGACCCATGCGGTTCATAACCCAGACCGTTCATACCCCAGACCGTTCTTGCTCCAGACCATTTATGACCCAGACAGCCCACAATCTAGATCCTTCCGGGTGGAGAAGGGTTCTTCCTGGTTTAGGGCGTTTCCCCTGTCGATTGTCGTAATGAACTGTCGATGAGGACTGTCCATCGGGGCTGTCGAAGTGGAATAACCCTGTCAGCACCCATTCAGCGGTCTTGGCTCGCGCCAGCAATTCCGCTCTTACGAGCTAGCTCCCTCGAAACCCTATTCATGACCGCCCACTCGGGCTAACTGCAGGTTTCCTGCATCTTTTGAGGACTCTATGTCGAAGCAAATTATCATCGGCGAGCAGCACCGGATTGCTGCAGTATTTTCGGACGATCGCATTCAAGAATTAGTCGTAGCCAGCGGCCATCATCAGGTTGGCGATGTCTATCTTGGGGTAGTGGAAAACGTTCTGCCCAGTATCGACGCCGCATTTATCAATATTGGTAATCCCGAAAAGAACGGTTTCATTCACGTCAGCGACCTTGGCCCCGTTAGGCTCAAGCGCAGCAGTGCCCATATCACCGAGCTTGTCGCCCCCCAGCAGAAAGTGCTAGTGCAGGTGATGAAAGAACCCACCGGCAACAAAGGGCCGCGCCTGACGGGGAATTTGTCGTTTCCCGGCCGTTACCTGGTGCTGATGCCCTCCGGGCGCGGCGTCAACCTGTCCTCCCGTATTCGCGATGAAGAAGAGCGCAACCGGCTGAAGTCTCTAGCCATTCTGATTAAGCCGCCGCAAATGGGCTTGATGGTGCGTACTGAAGCGGACGGGATGCCGGAAGAGAGCATCATCGAAGACTTGGAGATTCTCAAGAAGCAGTGGGAGAACATTCAGCAAGAACAGCATTCCACTCGCGCCCCCAGCTTGCTCAACCGCGATAATGATTTTGTGCAGCGGGTATTGCGAGATGCTTTCAACGATGGCGTGAACCGGATTGTGGCTGACTCTACTGAGGCTGCTACGCGGGTGCGCAAACACTTGCAAAACTGGAATAAGGGGCGCATGCCGTCTGGGGTGGCGATCGATCGGCATGCCGAATCCACGCCTATTTTCGAGTATTACCGCGTCAATGCGGCCATCCGCGAAGCGCTGCGCCCGCGAGTCGATTTACCCTCCGGCGGCTACATCATTATCGAGCCCACTGAGGCCCTGACGGTTGTTGATGTCAACTCGGGCTCGTTCACACGTTCAGCTACTTCTCGCGAAACCGTGCTGTGGACCAACTGCGAGGCCGCGACCGAAATTGCCCATCAACTGCGGCTGCGTAATATCGCAGGGGTAATTGTGGTGGATTTCATCGATATGGACTCCCGCCGCGATCAACTGCAGGTGCTGGAGCATTTCAATAAGGCCTTGCGAGCGGATAAAGCGCGGCCCCAGATTGCCCAGCTATCCGAGCTGGGGCTGGTGGAACTAACTCGCAAGCGCCAGGGGCAAAGTGTGTACGAAGTGTTTGGTCGTCCCTGTCCTACATGTGATGGATTGGGACTGCTGGCCCATCTGCCCGGTCAACACCCCGAGAGCGAACAAGGGTCGTTCGATCGCTCGGCCTCGAATGCATCTGCCGTACTAGCGGGCGAAGCCGATACGTCCAGCGCCCTTCCAGGGACTCGCATCGGGGTTGGAGGCGATCGCAACGGTGGATTCCGCCGTCGAGGGCGTCCGTCAAATGGGGCAAGTTCCAGTAGTCGTTCGGCAGGATCGATCCCCGACAATTTGTACCAAGGAGGCCGCCGCCGTCGCCAGTCACCTCGCCTGGATAGTTCGAACAAACCAGAACGCGACCCAATCAAATCTGCAGAGGCGATCGCGGAATCGAGCCTTGCCCCCTCTGCCCCCATTCCCAGTAAGAAAGCTCCTCGAAAAGTGATTCAGGTGGAAATGACTCCGCTGCAGCAGCAGGTGTACTCCGAGATGGGTATCTCGCCGCTGACATTGTTGGACGAACCTGCTAAAACCGGCCGGGATACGGTGGTTGCCGTTACGTTACCCGGTCAGCCTCTGAGCGAAGTAATGGGAGGTTCAGATGCGGAGGAGGATGCGGCCAAGATAGACAGCCTACCTGATGGTGTTCTTGGGGATACTGCTCTTGAGTCAGAGGATGACGCTACATCTCCATCTGAAGCCTCTGCCATTGAAGATAACGGCAGTGAAATCTCCGGGTCCGATGAGTCCGCCGGTGAGACGGGTGATGAGGCCGAGGGGAATACCCCAGCGGTTGCATCGTCTGGGGACACGACTGAAACGGTAGCGGAGTCGGAGGCATTCAGCGCTGAGGATAGAGATTCTGTTGGTGCTTCTGGAGAGGCTGGGGTATCGGAAGAGGCAGCTGAAGACATCACGTCTCAAAAACAATCCCCTGCGGCTTCCCGCCGCAGACGACGATCGCGCAGCTCCTCCTAAGCGTGCCGAATGGCATATGATTTGAACGAACCCAGCTAAACGAACCCAGCTAAACAAACCCAGCTGCACACACTTAAGGCCGACATCGAACTGGCAGCATCGCGAGGTTTGCTGTTATCTTGGGCCGCGAGCAGGGGGTGCTCGTAGCTCAATAACTCTAGCTGGAGTGATATCTCTAGCGCCTCGTTCTCAATACGTCAGTTCGCTGGAACGACTGAAGCGAAATCATCCCCAGTCAGCACAACGGCAACATTCGGGTTGAAGTTCTCTTGCACCCTTCTTTCAATGTGGGAAAAGGGCCGGAGATAAGAGCGATCAAACTCAGATTCTCAATACAGGCGAAGGGCTGGGGGTAAGTGCGACTCGATGGTCTGAGATAGAGTAGCCGTATTCCGAGAAAGACGCGGAGTTCGAGGGTGCCTGTGGCTGAGAATAACGGTTGGCTTGGGCGGTCAGGACCATATGCATGGTGGCGGCCTGTGACGCGATGGGGACGCGCGCTGTGGCTGGGATTGGTGTGCGTTAGTCTAGCGGCTTGCAGCCTTTCGCCTGCAGCGATCGATCGCCCTTATTTACTGGAATCAATCCTCGGCGATCCCTCAACGTTCAACTATTACCTCTCCAATGACAACACCACTCGAGTGGTGCTTGGCCCCACCCTGTCAGGGTTAACGCGCCTCAACAGCGACACCTTGGAGTGGGAGCCCGAACTGGCGGAGAGTTGGGAGGTATTTGACGATGGGTTGCGGCTTGTATTTACCCTGCGGCCCGATCTGAAGTGGTCGGATGGAGAACCGCTGACCGTTGAGGATGTGCGGTTTACGTTTGAGGATGTCATCTTCAACGATGCGATTGAAACCTCCAGCCGCAGCGTCATGGAAATTGGGGAAGCTCGGATTTTGCCTCAGCTGAGCGTTGTGGGCGATCGGCAACTGGAATTTCAACTGCCCGAGCCCTTTGCGCCCTTTTTGCAGGTGGTCGGTACCCCCATCCTCCCTAAACATGTATTTGCTCGCGGCATCGAACAAACAGACTCGGATGGTTATCCTCTATTTCTCAAGCAATGGGGGTTGGATACCCCCGTTCGCCACCTCGTAAGCAGCGGTCCTTACGTCCTGTCGTCCTACGTTCCCGGTCAGCGGGTGGAGTACCGTCCCAACCCGCATTACTACCGCTCAGGGGACAATGGAGAAACGCTACCCAAAACACAGCGATTTATTCGTCAGTTTGTCGCGTCTCAAGACAATCAACTGCTGCAGTTTCGCTCCGGCAGCTTGGACATTTACACCCTGAGGGGGAGTGACTTTCAGTTGCTTAAGCGGGAGGAGGACAGCGGACAGTTTACGATTTACGATTTGGGGCCAACCCTGAACAACAGTTTTTTCTGCTTTAACCAATCCACAGGGCTGGATTCAGACCGAAACCCGTTAGTGGCCCCGGTGAAAAGTCGCTGGTTTAGGGATGTAAATTTCCGCCAAGCGGTATCCTTTGCTGTCAATCGACAGCGATTAATCAATACGGTGTTACGCGGGCTGGGGGAACCTCAAATCTCTCCGATCTCTCCCGCCAATCCCTTTCACCTCAGCGCAGAGAATGGCCGCTTGCCCCTTTATCCCTACGATCCCGAGCGGGCCAAGCAACTGTTGTTAGATTCTGGATATACGTACAACAGCCGGGGACGGTTACTCGATGCCGATGGCAACGAAGTGCGATTTACCCTCAATACGAATGTGGGCAATACGGCTCGCGAGGCGATGGCTGCGTCCATCGATGCCGATCTAAACCGTATAGGTATTACCGTAGATGTCTCGCTAATCGACTTTGGGATATTGGACCAGAAGCTGACCACAACCTTTGATTGGGAAGCCGTGATGTTGAGTTTGGGAGGAGGAGGAACGGAGCCCAATAGCGGAGCGAATGTCTGGCGCAGTACCGGTAATTTGCATTTGTGGAATCCGACTGGCCGGAACGGACAAGCGTTGGAAGGGCGGGAGGTAACCGACTGGGAGCGGGAGCTGGACGCAATTTTCAGCCAAGGGACTAAAGAACTAGAGTTCGATCGGCGTAAGGAACTCTACGATCGCTTCCAAATCATTGTGCAGGAGCAGCTTCCCCTGATCGGTACTGTCAATCCCCTCAGCCTAGTGGCGGTGCGCGATCGCGTTCTGGGGGCCGATCCCCGGCCGATTTTGGGTGAACTGTGGAATCTGGAGGAGCTGCAGGTGATTCCCTGATGGAAAACGGCGATTGGGCTTGCACCGTCTGATTGTGAGAAGGGCGATCGCTGCTGCTCAGACTGCTCTCAGGCAACCCCTGTAGGATGACCGCAGAGTCGTTGTTTCCCTGCCCCCCTTCCATGGTTGCCACTTCCAAAAAGCCTTTCAGTGGGATTGTCGATGCCGATGGCGTCTGCAAGCCGATGGGCACTCCTCCAGCCAAGTTGCGGACATTTCCCCAGCGCAATCCCTACCGCCTCTATCGCTTCCTCAGCGATCTGGATGACTTAGTAGAATCGGTCAAAGACGAGCGCACTCGCCTGCAAATCGGGGCCGAACTGGTGCGACGCCTGTTGGCCAGAGCAAGCTGGATTGGCGATACGTTGCCCATGCCGGATGAAGAAAAGGGATGGGCCGTCCATACGCTCTACAAAGAACCGGACTATCCATTTACCATTCAGACCGTGTCGTGGCTACCCGGTAGTCCTTCCCCCGTCCACAACCATGCCACCTGGAGTTTAGTGGCGCTCCTGGGGGACGAATCGGCGGGACGAGAGCGCAATCGGCTGTGGAAGCGAGTGGACGATCGCAGTCGCTTGGGCCACGCAGAGTTAGAGCTGGTGGAAGAGCGGCTGCTCTATCCCGGAGACATTATTGGATTTACTCCAGAGGCAATTCACAGTGTCGAGCAGGAGGCTGCCGAAGGCTCCTGGTTACCCACGTTTACCTTTAACGTTTACGGATTAACGGACTACCCCAATCGATTTGAGTACGATCCCGCCAATAATGGCGTCAAGAATTTTTAGAGGGATACCCTCTATTCCCTATCAGCTCGCTCAACCTCACCCATGAGTGGGGGGAGATCGGAGTTAGTAGGTAGTGTTCTGGGATAGATGGTTCTGGACTGGATGTAAGTTCTGGGATGGATAGTTCTGGGATAGGTTAGATCTGCAGGATTCTGACAGGTAGTTGACTGCCAAGCTTTCTATTACAGGTGTTCCTCCCGAGCGGCTGGCCGCGCTCGAGCCGATTCGCTCGCAACTGCGATACAAACAGCGGGTGTTGGCAGACTGGTCAGGGGGGCCGATGGCGGTGTCGGCTGTGCCGGGGGCGGGCAAATCCACCGGGATGGCGGGAGGAGCGGCGATCGCGATTGCCATCCACCAACTACACCGCAACAAGCAACTGTTAGTGGTCACCTTCACCCGCTCGGCGGCGGCCCAAATTCGCAATAAAATTCGCCATCACCTACAGACGCTGAAGCTACCCATGGGTGGCTTTTCCGTTTACACCATTCACGGTCTCAGCTTGGCGATCGCCCACCAGCACCCTGACCTCTCGGGGATCGACGAAACCATTGCCGTCCTATCCGAAGGAGAAAAGCGACGCATCATTGCCAAAGCCTGCGAGCGCTGGATCGATGACAATCCCAGGCTATTTCAAGAACTGCTGGAGGGGGGAGGGTTTGATGGAGAGGAGAGCGAGCGGCAGCGGCGGGTGACGGTACTGCGTTCTGAAATTTTGCCGGACATTGCCCGCACCCTGATCCCCGAAGCGAAAAGTTCCGATCTCGATCCCGATAACCTGCTCGACATTGCCCGCATTCCTGTCATGCAATCATCCGGTGCCGGAGAGTTAGCAGAAGACGAAGACTGGCTATTACCGCACTATCCTGTCTTGGAGATTGCCGCCCAACTCTACCATCAGTACGAACTGATTCGGCAGGAGCGTAACCGGATCGATTACGACGACATGACCCGATCGGCGCTACGAGTATTGGCCCATCCTGTGGTACGAGAGCAGTGGCAGCAGCAAGTCTTTGCCGTGTTCGAAGATGAGGCACAAGATTCCAGTTTGCAGCAACAGCAACTGCTGGAGATCTTGGCCCGCGATCCCGTCACCGATCGGGTGAACTTCGTCCGAGTCGGAGATTCTAATCAAGCCATTAACTCCACCTTCACCCCCGCCGATCCGTATTTTTTTCGCACCTTTGCCGATCGCTGTCGCCAATCGGGCAGCTTCCACGAGATGACCGAGGCAGGACGCAGCAATATCGAGATCATCGATGCTGCCAATCGATTGCATCGCCAAGCCAATCAACTGCGGGATTGGGGAACGAGTCAGCCCTTCCGCATTCAAGACATTCAACCGGTTCCCATCGGCGATCCCCAAACCAATGCCAACCCCGATGGGCCGGGGGTAGAACTGCATACTCCCAGCGATATTCAGGCTGAAGCCAGCTTAATTGCCGAGCGAGCCACCCAGCTTCTGAACGCCAATCCCAAAACCAATGCCGCCGTCTTAGTTCGCTACAAATCCCAAGTTCAGTTTCTCTACCGCCACCTCAAGTCGGTGGCAAAATCCGCCGGATTTCACCTCTATGACGCCGGCCAAACGGGACGGCGATCGCAAGTACCCATTGAGCTACTCGCCCTCATGCAATGGCTCAACCGCCCCCACTCGCCGCAGTACCTGCGCGGAGCCTTAGAGATCTTGCACGACCGTGCAATTATTCCCAAGCTAAACTACAGCCGTCTATCCGGCATCCCCGAACAATTTCTCTATCCCGGGCCGCTGGCCCCCGAGTTGGACACCACCGAACTCGCCGTTCAAAACCTGTGTCGCAGTTTACTCAAAGCCAGTCTGGAGCTAACGCCGACAGCTCTGCCAACGTTTCTGGCTTTGGCATTGCGCTACGACGCCAATGAGTTAGCCACCACCGATAAATTAGGCGATCGGATTGCTCGCCAAGCGGGATCTGCTCCTCTGCTCAAACAAGCTGTGGAGGTGTTGCTGGAAATTGTGGCCGATGCGGATTTTTCCCCGCTGGAAGCCGATGCCGATTCCCTCTATACCCGCAGCAATCAGCTCACCCTCATGACCCTGCACAGTGCAAAGGGACTGGACTGGGATTACGTGTTCTTGCCATTCGTCCATCAGCGGACGTTTCCGGGAGATGCGAAAGCCTTTGTGCCTCAAGGGCACCGCTTTATTGGAGAATTTAATTTGACGGATGTGGCCCGAGCGCAGTTGCGGGCTCACCTCCACGGACAAGCGATCCCCGATATTTTGACGGCCCAACAGCAAGCCCACCAGCTTAAAGGGGCAGAAGAGCTAAGATTGCTATATGTCGGCATGACCCGAGCCAAACGGTTACTGCATGTCAGTGCGGCCCTTGAAGCGCCATTCACCTGGTCGACAATCGCCAATCTTTCCCCTCAGCCCAAGTGTCCGCTGTTGCAGTCATGCCTGTGACTGGTGATGGGTCAGACTTGATTCGAGAGATATCATCAACCATCGCGTGCCTTACAGCCAGCCGGAAAGAGAGCCATCACCAATAATCACGTCTACGTTGACAGAACGCTATATCTGCTAGCCCAGCAAAATGCGTAAATCCTGCAAAACATCATCCGCGAGAACGTAGCGCGATCGCCAATCTTGCTGCACCATGTCAGCCAATATTCTGGCCAATCCCGGTTGAATGGAATATCCGTTCAGGGGCACGGGACCGTCGGCTTTGCCCCCATGTAGGTGATAAGCGGGAATTCCCGTGAGCATCTCGAGAGCCACAATGCCCAGAGCGTACAGATCGCTATTGAGACGGGGATACCCTTGCATCTGTTCGGGGGAAGAGTAGCCCCGCGAGCCAATCACGGTGGAACGTCGCCCCCACTGCCCTATCAACTGTTTAGCGGCACCAAAATCAATCAGACAAAAGTGCCGGGTATTCGCATCCAAGATGACATTAGACGGTTTGATGTCTCGGTGAATGACGCCGCGATCGTGGATAAACTGCAAGACCGACAGCATGTGTTGCAAAAACTCGATGGTACGATCTTCCGACCAGCGACGGCCTGCCTGCAATAGCTGTTGAACCGAATGTCCTTCCAGAAACGTTTGGACGATGTAGAATCCTCCATCAGCTTCGAAGGAATCGAGAAACTCAGGAATTTGCGGGTGCTCTCCCAACTGGGCTAACAGCCGAGCTTCCCGACGCAAAAATCGTTCTTGCGCTTGGGCCATTTCCCCATCGTGCTGTTCTAGTTTCAGTTGCTTAATGACACATTTGGGGCGATCGGGGTCAAGAGTATCGCAGGCTAAATAGGTATTGCCAAATCCACCTTTGGTGATGCTTTGGAGAATTTGGTAGCGATGGACATTCGGGGAGGAGATTTTAGGGGCGGAGGCATTGGGGGAAGATTGCAGGTGGAGATCGTCATTCCCGGAACTGTTACTTCCGGGGCTGTTATGTCTGGCCATCTCGCTGGCTCCATGTCCCTGCCGCGATACTGCACGCTTGATTTTCCAGCTATTGGCATCAAACGAACGATACAGCAGCGAGTGAGGCGGTAACGTTGGCGAGGCGGCCTGGCTGGGTAAATAGGGGATTGTGGGAGATTCTAAAATCATTGACTCATATGGCGTCAGGCAAACCGCAAGGCAGAGGTCTCAAATGGGCCTAGGAACTTTCCGGCTCCCTCAAACTAAGGGGGATTGGCTCTAGCAAAATCGATGATTGAGGCTTTGGAAAGGTGGTGACTTTAACAATCGCGCTCATCCCCTCGCTGCTCGAATGAGTAGATGCAACAGCCTCAAAAATTGAAGCGAGACACCGTTGAGGCGAGAAACTGTTGAGGCGAGACAATCGCAGTCTTGCCACACTAGCCGCCCATTCTCAAACTGTGGCTGTATTGTGCCAGTGTTCCCAGCTAGGAGAACGGTGACAACGTTTGCCGCTGCTTCTTTGCTTGTGGTGTCTAACGCAGCTAAATCTCGAAACAAGTCAAAACTCGTGACAAAGTTCAATCTCGTAACAAGTCCAATCTCGTAACCAGGCCCAATCTAATGATGCAAGGGAATTGTGCCACCCAGGTCTTGATATCCGTACAGGCTACACACTCGGGAGGCACTGCGAGCTGACGCTGACTGAGTTTCGTTAAGTGCAGGGTGGTACTGAAGGCGATCGCAGGCGATGTGCAGCCAATGTTGCCAGCGATCGCTATGGTGTTCGGTGTCTGCGGGGGCATCATCCAATTCGCGCAAATCCCACAGCCGAACGACCCCCAAGCGAGTCCCGCATATCATCCAATTCCCACAGGGGGAGACTGCCGCTGCAGTAATTGGATCTGTATCTTCCCCTTGCAATTGGCGATGGACCCGTCCGGAGCTATCCCACTGGGTGCTCCCCGCATTACCGCTACTGGTGACAACCTGCCGATTTGCGAGCGGTATGGCGGCGGTAATCGGTTGAGATGCTGCTTGCCAGCGATGTTGAGTGCCGCTCCCCATCGACTGCACCCATAGCTCTCCCTTGCGCGATCCGCAAACAAGCCGCTCGCCATTGCGATCAATACTGAGGCTCGCGATCGCTCCCATGCGGGTATCAAAGCTGCGTTCCAACTGTCCCGTGCGCCAGTCCCAAAGGTGGACACGTCCGTCGCTCCCCCCTCCGATCAACCATCGATCGTGCGGCTCGAACTGCAACGCTCGAATCAGGGTTTGGGGACTCTGGGCCTGATATCCGTCAATCCGCTCCTCACCTCCCAGATGATTGTTTCCTTGGTGAATCTGTTCTGGATATCCCTGGGTGTGCAGTCCCTGAATGTGGAGCTCTTCCCCTCGGTGTGCCATCTCTAGCGCTCTGGCTTGAAATTCAGGCATGGACTGAAATTGAGGAAGGGACTGACGCGAGGTACTGTAGGTATCCATGGGCCAGAGATGGACAACAAAATCGGTTCCCGAACTGGCAATGCGATCGCCTTCGGGAGATACGGCTACTGAGAGCACAGCCCCTTCGTGACAAAACTGCTGCGAGCCGATGGGAGTGCCTTCTAATGTCCACACATTGACGCTGCCATCGCTTCCTCCGGTGACAACGATCTGACCGCTGGGGCCGAAAGCAATCGAGCGCACCGCCGCAAATTCGTACGCTTGCCACTGATGTCGGACTCGCCCTGCACGGTCCAGCAGTACCACAGTTCCTTGTCCGCAGGCCACTGCTGCCCATTGATTGTTTGGGCTGATGGCCAACCCTTCTATGCCTCCCAAGCCCAGGGCCACAAATCCCCGTTCGCGGGCTCCCTCAACGGCGTGATGCAACCGGGCTGCTGTATTGTCTGGAACGGTTCGCTTGCAACTGAGGTGGGTGCCCACCGCCTGAATAGCTGCGATCAGCTCTGCCGTATTGGATGCTGGCTGGTGGTTGTTCGTGGTTCGGCTTGTCTCGGAGGATGGGCGGACCGGATGGTTGGGTTGGGACGGCCGATCGTTGGCAGGCGCTCGGGACAATAGTTCTGCCGCCTGTTCCCATTCTTGCTCGTCGCTGAGGCGGATAAAGTCGTGGAGGTCAGACGGTAAGTGAGACCAGTCTTGAGGGGACAGAGTGCGAGCGACCTGCAATAACTCTCCGGTTAACAGTCGTTCTGGTCCTGGAGATTCCTTCCACTGCTGCCATTGTTCAAGCAATTGTTCGATGGCGTTCATGCTGTTCTCAAGTATCACCTTTTACAAGAACTGTACCCATTGAGGGAACGGCTACTTCGTTCTTTGTCACTGGTCATTCGTCCTTTGTCATTCGTCCTTCGTCATTTGTTCTTCATGCTGAACGAAAAGCAATGACCAATGACTCAGTTTTCCTTTGTTCTTTTTCCTTTTCGGTGAGCGAAAACTAATAATTAATGACCCGTGACCAATGACCAGTGACTAATGACCAGTGACCAATCGCCCCCCTACCGAATAAACCGATCCAACGCCCGCCTCAGCTCATCCAACTCAACCTTAATATCCCCACTCTCCGCTGCATGAGCAATGCACTCCGTAATGTGATCGTCCAGCACTAGCCTTGCCACCCGATCCAGCGCTCCTCGTACGGCTGCAATCTGAAGTAGTACATCGGGACATGGTTGCTGCTGCTGGATCATGGAGCGGATGCCTCGCACGTGGCCTTCGATACGGGAGAGGCGGTTCATCAATTTTCGTTGGGCTTCGGGATCGTGAATGTGAGGGTGGGCCTTGGAGTGGGTGGGGAATTGGCTTCTGTCTGCTGGAACGGGGATAGACGCCAACAACCGATCGTCTAGTACGTCGGCGTGAGTGTCAGGATCTGCGTCTAGATTTGCTTCTAAGCGATCGCTCGCAGATTCGTTGGGGGAGTTTGAGGCTGGGGAGGAGGTGGCCATAGTTGCAATGCAAAGCGGGTGATCTGGTGGGCTCTCATCCTAACTGAGTTCAGTGGGGGGCAGTAGGACGTTTTGGGGTCAGCGGAAACGACCCGAGCAATATCGTCGTACTGACATGTCAAATCAGCCAGAGACCTTGACGAGATCGCTAGCGTTTCCTCTAGTAAAAGTGGACAACAAGTGGAGCTTAGGACCTCTCTAAGCACTCCGAGATCCTTTCGCTCTAGAGCCCGGCTCGCTCAGTATCCGGCGGGGAATTGGGTGGGGGTTTCTGGAGGGGTGGCGGGTCGTAATGTGGAGCGTAAGGGGGTGGCCTCAACGTGAATAACTCGCTCGGGAGTTACCGGCACCATGTCGCGATTGATGGCAGTCTCGCGCATGGCATTGTCAACCCCTTCCCCATAAATTTTGAGATCGCGTTCGTCGTCGCGCAGTTGTTCCAAACGGTTGTACTCGGTTTCCCAAATCTGACGAGTTTGCACGACGTCAACGTAGGTGAATAGCGCCGCGGCTGTAGCAAGGGATGCAACTCCGGCAAGGGCTGTCTTGGCGTAATTGACATAGCACAACCATTCCGGAATCTGCTCCAATCGCGAGCCGATTTCAATCACCTGGGCCCGCTGCCGAACCACTGGTTGGGAGGGTGCTGTGCGTCGAGGTGAACGGCGACGTCTGGGAGCTTCGGGCTCGAACTTAGGCTGCGGTAGGGCCATGAGGATACAGGGGTGAGGGCTAAAAACGGACGGCGATTAGCACGGGAGTGGATGAGAAACTGGTGCTGAAACTCGACAGAGATGGGGATCGCGACGATCTCCTCTAATTACGATCTCCCGAATAACAGGGGAGTCATGCAAGAACGTGATGAGAGTAATCTCTTGGAAGCAGGTGTATCGAGGCTAAACACTCACGATCGCAACCGAGATTCAGGTGATATGGGGAGTCGTTGCGCAGCCCGAAGCTTGGCCGATCGCGCTCGTGGATTCGAACGAGTTTCTGACTCGTTAGCCTGGACGGGCTTCTTGGTCAGAATCTTCAGGCGCTCGTCGTTGCGAAATCCCCACTTAACGCGGCGATCTTCGAGGCTGTGGAAACTAATGATAACCAGTCTTCCGTCAGGATGCAGCCAAGTGGGGGCGGCGTGTAGAAGGCGATCGAGGGCGTCTAATTCGCCGTTGACGGCGATGCGCAACGCTTGAAATACACGGGTGGCGGGGTGAATTCGTCCGTAGCGAGCTTTACCGGGTACGGAGTCTCGAATGGCGTTGGCTAGCTGCGTTGTGGAGGAAAAGGGACGCCGGGCAACGATTTGTCGAGCAATCCGTTTTGAAAAACGCTCTTCTCCAAATTCAGAGAAAATTTTGACTAATTCTTCTTCATCTCGATGGTTAACCCAGTCAGCAGCGGTGGGCAGATCGCTGTCGGGGTTCATGCGCATGTCGAGGGGGGCGTCGTGGCGGAAGCTGAAGCCGCGTTCGGGGCGATCGAGTTGGGGGGAGCTGACGCCGAGATCGGCGATGATACCGTCGAATAGCTCGGGAGGTTGATAGTCAGCAAAATTGGTGTGGACGAATTCAATCGTGGCGCGATCGCGGTACGGTTCCAATCGTTGTTGTGCGGCAGCGAGAGCAGCACGATCGCGATCGAGGGCAACTATATGTTTTGCTCCAGCTTCAACTAGGGCTGCTGTATGACCACCACCGCCAACTGTAGCGTCGAGATAACGACCTTCAGGGGTGACGTTGAGATAGGCGATCGCCTCCTCTTGCAGTACGGTGACGTGGACGAACGAACTTTCCAACAGCAGCTACCTACCAAAGTCCTTCTATTGTCCCCACCACAGGTACAGCAAGTCATTAAATCAGAGAGGTAACCCAGCCTCTATAACTATCCTTCGAAGTCTCCCCCCGAGCCGTATTTCCATGCCTGCAGTCGTTGGTGCCAACGGTATTGGGCACGAGGGGGGAGGGAGGCGATCGCCGGCTGCAACATCCGTCCCAGGGGATTCAACAAACTGTAGCTTCCTAAGGCTGCATAGTGAGCCGTCCATTCCAGCAGCGCCGGAATTCCTACTTGCGGCAAGACTTTCAAGGTAATGATGGGGTCGATCGCTGTCGTCCTCAGCAGTGCTTGGGCCAACGCCGGAAACTGGACGACATCCTGCAAAAAGGGCTTCAGCACGCCATCCCCTGCCTGCTCCATCCCTTTAAACACCGCAACTAGTAGGTCATTAATGCGATTGGGGGGAAGCTGTTGGCCGACGCGGGCACTCATAGAGCGCTGGAATAGCCAAGTCACGGCCAGATTGGGTTGATAGGGCTGCAACAGATCGAGATCGGATTGTGCTAACGCATCTGCTTTAAGAGCTTCATCGATCCCCGCCGTTAGCCGCGAGAGGTGGCGCAACATGGCTCCAAAACCGCCGAAACTGAGGGGAGACTGACTGCTGCTGCTGTCGCCGATGGGGAGAACGCGATCGCTCGGAGCCCCTAACGGACTATTGCGATAACAGGGAAAGAATCCAAACAGTGCCCGCTTCCACACCAGTTGGTTTAGCTCGACATTTTGATAATCGGGGAGCAGGCGAAGATACTCCTCAAAGAAGGCTTCCAGGCTGGGGCGATCGGGATGGGCATCTAGATAGCTGAACATGTAAGTGGTGCGACCATCGCGAGCTGGAAATGCTTCCCAAAAATACTGGCATTGCCCCTCTGCTGGCTTCTCCCCTGTTAATGGCGCGCCTTCTGTCGGAGTGAAGGACACCAATAAATCCCCCGTCTCGTTGTCGGTATATCCTTGGGCGCAAGTGCCCACCACCACACAAATGGCGTCCGGTTTTTGGCCCTTACGAGCCTGTCGAGCAATCGGTGAAAAATGCCCCATCGCATCCAGCAGTAGCTTACATGTCAGCCGCCGCTCTCCCCCCAACACCTCTACACCATCGGGATGAACCACTACCCTCTCGACCGGCGCATACTCCAGCAATTCCCCACCATCCGCCAAGAACCGCGCCTTCAGTTGCTCTAGCAAAATTTCTGGACTCACCCCAATATTGAGCACGTCTCGCACCCACACATCCTCCCCTCCCAAAAAGCTCAACCGCACCGGATTGAACTCCATCGAGATCGCCATCTCCAGCTCTTCCTCCGAGAGCAACTCCAGCGCCACCAACACTTGCAGCTCGTGGCGGGAGATATTCCATTCTTGTTCCCGCCCCTTCAACTGTCCCCGTTCCAATACCGCCACCCGCCAGCCCAGCCGAGCCAGGGCCGCCCCCATGACAATGCCCAGCGTGCCACCCGCGATCGCCACATCAAACTCGCACTCTCCTAAAGCGCCCTCGCTCTCCGTAAGAACTTCAGGTGTCGCCAAGGTTCCCTGACGAAGTGCTGACCACATGGCATCTGCCCGTTGCAAATTCTCGTAGGTGTTGCCAGGCAGAGAGGAGAGAATGTCTTGGGTGAGGGTCATGGGATTACATGCAAGGGCCGCTTCGATCCTAATCGAGTAATCTACTGGTTCTTCGCTCTCTTCTATAGCGATCGGCAATCCGCTATGGAGAGTTGTCTAATCATCTCTCCTTGCCAATTAAGGCTTTGAGCTGTCTACAGATTCCAGACCTTAGAGCGAATTGATATACCTGTCATTGCTCAGAGGATGAGCCCACTCACCGGCAAGGCTTGCCGCATAGTCGGACCGCTCCGAGCTATACAGTTCTATAGCTCTAGCCAAAGTTACCCACTGACACTGGAGAGCAGGAGTAAAACCATCCGTAAAGACCATCTGAACGATTCCACCCCATCGGTTCAGGGTCGCTACAGTTTAAAGACATACCACTTCAGCACTAGAGCGACAACCGTTGAAAGCGAGGCTCATTCATGTACGTCATCACCAATCGCAATCTTGAGAAAGATAAGTCTGGTGCAAAGCAATTTGGAATTTCCTTCAACGACGAAGGGCCGGGGATCCTACGATTGGCGGAAGCACGAAACGAGGGGGGCAAGTGGACCGTTGAGATCTTGGACGATCGCGTCTCCTATGAAGGGGAAGACATGTTTGCTAGCGAGGCTGCCTTCCTCAAGACCCAAACAAAGATGTGCGAGCAATCTCGAAATTGCTTGATCTTTTGTCATGGCTTTAATACCAGCTTCAAAGGGGCATTAGAAGCGGCCCATCAAATCGAGCAAACTTACGATTTGGAAGTGGCATTGTTTACCTGGCCATCGGACGGCAGACTCACCAATTACTTAAGCGACAAACAGCAAGCGTTGGAATCCCTCCTGGCGTTCGATCGCTTCTTTGAAAAGCTGCGAGGCTATTTTCTCAAATACCGCGATCGCAACTGCGGACAGAAATTTAGTTTAGCCATGCACAGCATGGGAAATTTCATGTTCGAAAACCTGATTGAGTCCAAATCTTATCAGGGGGAAACCCATTTTTTGGACAACATTGTCATGCTGTCTGCCGACGTTAACAATCCCGACCACGAACGATGGATCGATCGAGTCAAATGTCGCAACCGCTTGTTTGTGACCATCAACGAAGATGACTTTGCCCTCAACCTCTCGGATAGCAAGCTGGGGGGCGAACAAAAAGCTCGCTTGGGTAACACCATTCGCAATCTGTCATCCAACAATGCCTTCTACGTTGACTTCACCGATGCAGAGCATATCGAAAACCAACACAACTATTTCTCCAGCCAAAAGGCTCTACAGAACACGCGCATCAAGGAATTTTTCCAAGTTGCCTTTAGTGGCGGTCGAGCAGAGCGGGGACTGAACTTCAATACTGGTGCCGGGGCTTATACCGTCATCTGATGCTTTGTCAGGCTTGCTATGAGGGGGGGATCGAGCAACGGCAGTCTTGCAGCCAGCCTAAGGTAAGCGATCGCCCAGACTGAAGCTACCTCTGTTGCTCCACAATGGAGACTGGTGCAGCGAATCATGGGTCAGGGATGTTGGCGATGGCGATTGAACAGTTAGCAGAGGTAATTCGACAGGATTACCAACACTTTCCCCACAATCAGAGCTACGACATCTACGCAGATGATGTCTACTTCAAAGATCCCCTGACCGAGTTTCGGGGCATTGATGCCTACAAGCGCAATATCGCATTCATACGACGTTGGTTTGGCAATCCTCTATTGGAGCTGCATTCTCTGGAGACCAGCGGCGATCGGATATTGACTCGTTGGACATTGACTTGGACAACTCCCCTGCCCTGGAAACCTCGGGTCAGCATTCCGGGCAGCAGCGAACTGGGCGTTAGTAGTCACGGTTTAATCCAGTCTCACATTGACTATTGGGACTGCTCCAAATGGGACGTGGTCAAGCAGCACTTTCCGCGCTGAATATTCCAGATCGCCGCTCTCCTTATTTGTCGCTATAGAGAAGAGAAGAGGAGTCTTCTAAGGCTTGTGGTATTACGAGAGGAATGACCTGTGCATACTGACAAAATCCACGTCTCTGACATTCGTTGCTACGGCTATACGGGGCTACTTCCGGAAGAACAGGTTCTTGGGCAGTGGTTTGTGGTGGATCTCACGCTGTGGACGGATTTGCGAGCAGCGGGGGACAGTGACGATATTGAAGACACTGTCGATTACGTAGCCGCCATTCAATCGGTAAAAGATGTCGTCAAACAAAAGACATTCAAGACAATCGAAGCGCTAGCCAAAGCCATCTCGGAAGAACTGCTAGCACTGGTAGGCGTCGAGCAAGTGAATGTTCACCTGACCAAATGCGCTCCCCCAATCCCCGATTTTGATGGTGAAGTCGCCGTCGATATCACGCGCCCATAACCGTTAATTGTTTGTCAGGCTGGCTATCAAAAGTGTCACTTCCCCGCAGAAACTTTGCAGCCTGCCTTGAATATTTCTATGACCGTCGTTATGTCTCCAACGACGCGCCTGTGCTTAGCGCGGCTAGAGCCTCCATCGCATCTTCAACCCGCTGAGCCGGAACAAAAATATGATCGTGATGGTAAGCCGCCACTACATTGGCACTGATGTCCCGCTTCGCCAAACACCGTGAAACTGCTGCCGTCAGACCCACCGCCTCCAAGCTAGAGTGGACGCTGAGAGTAATCAGTCGAAGCGTGGACAAGTACTGCAGGTTAGCAGCATCAGCGAGATCGCGCTCCACAATCAAACTCAGCCCTTCAGCTTCGCGAAACATCCCTAACGGCTCCACATGAAGCCAGTCAACGACAGCCGAATGTCCCACCGAGCAGAACACAAATTCACCGGGCTGCAGGCTCGGTTGCATATGGGCAAGTAATTGGCTGAGGTTCTTGATTCCAGACACGTTGGTTTTAGGTGAAGGTGCTTGAGGGGGGGGTGTCGGTTGGGGAGAGATATGTTTTCGTCCTTAGTCTTTAGTCATTCGTCCTTAGTAGCGCTCACACCAATGACCAATGACCAGTGACCAATGACCAGTGACCAATGACCCGTCCCCCATAACCCACACACCACCCAGTTCCCTCCCTCACTGGCTTACCCTAGATATATGTCAAAACCCTCTCACCTTCGCCAGCTCTACACCTACGCCCGACCGCACATGCGCGGAGTCTATCTCGGTATTGGAGCACTTCTGGTCGTCAACGCCATTGGGGTCTTCCTGCCTTGGTTTGTCAAAATTGCAATCGATAACGTGGGAGCCCTTGTTCAAGACGGTGGAGTAGACAGCTTACGGGCGGGTGGGCGGCAGGTGGCGTTTTACGCGATCGTGCTGCTGCTGGTGTCAACCTTACGCGGAGTGATTCGAACAGCATCGCGAGTCTGGATGTTTGGGGCTGGTCGCCAAGTGGAATTTGACCTCAAGCAAGCAATATTCGAGCACTTATTGACCCTGCCAGCATCGTACTTTGGCCAGCAATCGGCAGGGGATTTAATCAACCGCTCCACCAGCGATGTGGATAATATTCGTCGTCTACTCGGCTTTGCGATTCTCAGTCTGTTCAACACAGTCTTTGCTTACAGCATGATCTTCCCGGCCATGATGGCCACTGACCTTCAGCTTTCTCTAGTGGCGATTGCGGTCTATCCAGTCATGCTGGTATTGGTCAGCGTCACCAGCGATCGCCTGCGTAACCAGCAAGCCACCGTTCAAACCCGCCTCAGCCGCATGAGCGAGCTGATTCAAGAGGACATGAACGGGATTTCGTTAATTAAGGTATACGGCCAAGAAGCTAACGAGCGAGAGGAATTTCGCCACCGAAATCAAGCGTTGCTGGATGCCAATGTTGACCTGGCCCTGACTCGGAACCTGCTCTTCCCAGCACTAACAGCATTGGCGGGAACAAGTTTATTGCTGCTGCTGATTGTTGGTGGTCCTCGTATTGCCTCGGGAGCCCTCAGCTTGGGGGACTTCACACAACTGACGCTCTACGTCGAACAACTGGTCTTTCCTACCGCCCTACTGGGATTCACCATTACCGCTTACCAACGGGGACAAGTCAGTCTCGATCGGCTGCAAACCATTTTGGGAGCGGAGCCTACCATTCGCGATGCAGAGGATGCGATCGCCATTGCTCCCCTTGCCATCCAGGGACGATTGCAAGCCCGTGCGCTCACCTTCGCCTATCCCGACGATCCCGAGCGCCCCGCCCTCAACAACATCTCGTTTTCCATCTCTCCCGGAGAAACCGTTGCGATTGTGGGGCCAATTGGGTCTGGGAAAACAACCTTAGCGAATGCGATCCCTCACCTACTGGAAATCGCTCGCGATCGGTTATTTCTGGATGACATCGACATCACGCGCATCCAACTCAAGCAGTTGAGGAATGCGATCGCTTACGTTCCCCAAGAAAGCTTTTTGTTTGGGGCCACCGTGCGGGACAACATTCGCTACGGAAAACCAGATGCTACAGATTGGGACGTGGAAGTCGCCGCTAAAGCAGCGCGCATTCACAGTGAAATTGTCAACTTTCCCAAGCAATACGACACAATAGTAGGAGAGCGAGGCATTACGTTGTCGGGAGGTCAACGACAGCGAGTGGCGTTAGCTCGGGCTCTTCTCACTGATGCTCCAATGTTGGTGTTGGATGACTCTCTATCCAGCGTGGACAACCAAACCGCTCAACACATTTTGGGACATTTATCCGGGGATACTCGCACTAAGACCGTACTGTTTATCTCCCACCGCCTGACCGCAGCAGCTGAAGCCGATCGCATCTTGGTCATGGATCGGGGCACCATTGTGCAAGAGGGCTCTCACCAGCAATTGCTGGAGCAGTATGACGGGCTTTATAGCAAGCTGTGGCATAAGCAAAAGCTGGAAACAGCTCTGACGGCTTAGCACGCAGACTGAGGGCGAGAGTGTCGCAACACTCCCATCGGTGTTTAGCAGTACCAGGTTTCAGCGAACGGGCTGTCTCACGTGTCTTGTGCATGACCATCTTGTTTTTTGCATGACCATCTACCGCCTTTTACGAGGCTGCACTCTTGATTGTTGCCATCCTTCTGTTTCTGTTGTGCATCGTTCTCTCAGCAGGATTTTCTGGATCGGAATCGGCCATCATCGGCATCGATAACCTCAAGCTGCGAGCGCTGATCGAAGCTGAAGGAAGCAAGCGCATTTATCGGTTGGTGTTGGAGCAGCGCACTCGCTTTATTACGACGCTCCTTTTGGGGAATAACGTCGTCAATATTGCTGCCGCAGCGATCGCCACCAGTCTGGGTATTCACTGGCTGGGGGACAGCACCGGCCCTGTAGCCGCTACGGCTGTTACCACGATTACCGTGCTGATTTTCAGCGAAATTTTGCCCAAATCCTTAGCGGTTAGCAATCCTCTACCTGCGTTCAAGTTGGCGGTATATCCGGTCTATTGGCTATCTAGAGTATTCGGGCCGCTGGTGTACATTTTGGAGCAACTGGTGCAGTGGACGGTACAGGCGTTTCAGGTGCCGTCCCGCTCTCAGCAGGAATCAGTGAAAGATTTAGAGTTGCTGATTAATATTCTGGGTCGGCAGGGGCAATTGGATTTGCAAAAGCGCAAGGTGTTTAGCGGTGCGCTGGCGATGGACATGCTGCAGGCTCGTGATGTGGTGGTGCCGCGTGTACGGATGGTAACCATTGGGCGCGAGCAGTCGTTACAGGATGCGATCGACTTGTGCCTGTCTACTGGCTACTCTCGCATTC
Organism: Cyanobacteria bacterium J06642_12; assembly: GCA_039817825.1. GTDB lineage: Bacteria > Cyanobacteriota > Cyanobacteriia > Thermostichales > PCC-7336 > PCC-7336. The sequence goes on from JBCBVA010000001.1 coordinate 148,122, forward strand.
CCGTTCAGGAGGAATCCAAGGACGAGATCGTTGGCATCATTCACTTTAAAGAAGCTGTGCGCTACCTGAATGAGTTTGGCGATAGCAATGTGACAGAGGTGATGAAAGCCCCGTTATTCATTCCAGCGACCAAGCGGATTGGACCGCTGTTGAAGGGCATGTTGCGATCGCGCCAGCATCTGGCGATCGTGGTGGATGAATTTGGCGGGACCAGTGGCCTACTCACTCTGGAAGATTTGTTGGAGCAGCTGGTGGGAGATATCTACGACGAGAGCGATCTGTCTCCGCTACTGATGCGTCGCAAAGCCCAGATCTCTCGGTAGGGTTTCAGCGAAATAACATAAAGGTGAAGGGAAATTCAGGCAACGACACCTTGGTGGGTGGTGCTGGGGCTGAGCTGCTGCAAGGAGGCGCGAATAACGATCTGCTAATTGGCGATCGGAAAATGATTTAATGCTCGATCAGCAAGGACGCGATCGCTTCAGATACAACAACGTTAGAGAAGGCTGGGACACCATTGTTGGATTCGATGCTTGCGAAGATCGTCTCGAAATTTCTCTAACAGGCTTCCGCCTCGGCTTGATGCGCGGTGTATTGCAATCCAACCAGTTTTCGTTGGGGGCCACCACCCAAACTACGCACCGATTTTTGTTTAATAACGACCGGTTGTTCTTCGACCCTGATGGCTCGGGGGCGCGATCGGCGATACTGCTAGCCAAAGTGACGGGAAACGATCTCAGCCGCACCAATATCGTGGTTGTCTAGACAAAGCCGCTAGAGCCAAACTCTTCCTATCTTCAGCTCAATCTTGCTGAAATGAGGAGAGTTTATAGACACTGACTTGGAGGCCCATATTCTCACTGGGCCTCCGTTGATTATTTGGCTATACGGCCTGAACCCACCCCAATTGCAGCGCGATCGGGGGCAGCAATAAGAAGGCAGCAACTAGCACCGACACCATCGCGGAAACCAAAACACTGGCGGCGGCACAGTCCTTGGCAACCTTGGCTAGATCGTGGTAGTGATTGCCCACCGTTAAATCCACCAGCGCTTCCAGAGCCGTATTGAGCAGCTCCAGAACCATCACCATACCGCAGGTCAGACTGACTAACGCCAGCTCTACCGAAGATAAGTGAAGCAGAACGCTCGTGCTTAAGACGGCAACAGTGACAGCAACGTGAATACGAAAATTGCGCTGAGTGCGGCAGGCATACCAAATTCCCATGCCTGCAAAGCGGAAGCTAGAAAACAGATTCTCTGCCACTAACCAAGCCTGAGGACGAGCCCATTCCGGAGTCACGTCACCCGAGCTGTTTGAACGAGCCACGTCCGTTTGGGATAGGGATGGATTCGACTTAGACATGACTCACACCATCTCAATATTGCTATCTGTACCCAATGCGTTGTTATTTGCACCAGGTGCGTCCGTTTTACGACTCCCTTGAACAATTTCAAGCGAATCGTTACAGCTTTCTTATCACTCTCTTGCATAGTGCAGCAAATCTCGCTGCTTCTGCAGCATCTGCTGAAGACTCTCTTCATCTGGGTGATCCCACCCCAACAAGTGGAGTAGACCATGGCTGGCCAACCATGCCAGCTCCTCCGACAGCGAATGCCGTTGCTCATCTGCTTGACGCTGGGCGGTGGGCACTGAAATCACAATATCCCCCAACATCAACGAGGGCTCTTCACTGCTTCCGGGAATATCTGCTTCCTGCGCAGCAAATGCCAAAACATCGGTGGTGGTATCGAGATCGCGATACTGATGGTTCAAGGCCCGCATGCGCTCGTCATCTATCAGCATCACGCTTAGCTCGCTAGAGCCAGAAACCTGCATCGCTCCCAGCCAACCCTCAAACCAGCGCTGCCACTCAGCTAGCGACACCGGAGCAGCGACCTCTGCACTAACGTATAGATCCAGCTGAGGACTAGCCGACTGTTGAGAGGTCACCACTGAAAGGATGGCTCCTTGTACGTTGCGCAGAATTGTTTTTCAAGGGTAATGCTAAATTGTGGCTCTTCTCCAGAGTACTAACGCTCTATTTTGGGATCTTGGGTGCAGGGGTCATCCGTAACCTGTCATTAGTCATTCGTCATTGGTCATTCGTCATTCGTCATTTGTTTTGAGCCCAGCTCCTTCGCCATTGAGTTTGGTCTCGCACACTACTCAACCCTGGTAACCAGTGACCAGTGACCAAGGACCAGTGACCAAGGACCAGTGACCAGCCCTACCACGTCGGATCGCTCCACAGCTCTACCACCATCGAGCGATCGGGTACTGCTGCAATGCAGGAGCAAATTGGGCCCCATAGATCGGTTTCGACTTCGCAGGCGTGACACGATCCGCGCAGACAGCCGGTTGGGATGGATACTCCAGCTTTGCTTGCCACCTCCAGGAGCGGCTCTCCCGGAACGGCTTCTACTTCGACATCATCCGGTAAGAATTTGATGGTTACAGTACGACCACCCACGCTGACACTCCCGCTGTCTGTATTGCTTTGTATTGCTAAAAGAGTCTGGTGGCTGGCAATCGCTGGCTAGCGCAAAATGCGCCAGCGCAGCAGTTGATTCCAAATGGTGGCCACCCAATGAGCCGTTCCAGCGATGTCCGATTTGGGCTCGAACCTCCCCAACAATTGCCGGCCAATCGGGGCCAAGCGATATCGACTGGTAATGCCCTGACCGTCCACTTCCCGTCGAATGGCACCCACCTGAATCAACCACATGAGTTCGTCTTCGGCCACTAGCTCTGGTAACGGTCGCGTGGTGTATCCTCGCCGTACTCCTTCTCGATCGCGCAGTTCTGTCAGATCGACGCTGCTATCCACCATAACGTCGTAGAGTGACCGCCGAAAGGGAGCACATCGCATGGCCTGTCTTGCACGACGATACGTGCGTTCTGAATAGGTAATAGAAGCAACCAGCATGAATCAGACGGGAAGGAAATGTGGTTAGGAGTTCTTTTCAATCTAGTACATTCCAACCCGTAATTGAGGAGTCTGACCGGGCGATCGCCGAGCGTATAGCGTTTTTCATTTCAGTGAGGATAGAGCTTTCCGAACGCAGTCAGGGGTGAACGTAGCTGAAATGCCCGCAGTGGTGTGGTCACTGCTAAAGGTGTGCTGAGCAGACCACCTGAACTAGAATCAACAGGTCTACTCGTCTCCTATGCCATGCCACTACCCACCGAGTTCGCACAGGCCCTTCAAACGGTAGTTGCAGACGATGCCATTCTGACGGATGAAGGCAGTTGCGAGCGATTATCCAAAGATTATTACTGGTACAGTCCGTGGTTGCAGGAGCAGCTAGCCGACAAGCGGGCCGATGCAGTAGTGCAGTGTCGCACCGAGCAGGAGGCGATCGCCGTTCTGCGTTTGGCCTACGCTCATCGCGTTCCGATTGTTCCTCGCGGCTTGGGAACCGGTAATTACGGCCAGGCGATCCCCTTGGAAGGAGGGATCGTCCTCAATCTGAAACACATGAATCGCATTCTAGAATTCACTCATGGTGGTGTGCGGGTGGAGCCAGGGGCCAAGTTGATCGACATCGAGATGGCGGCGCGTGAGCAGGGATTAGAGCTGCGCATGTACCCCAGCACGGTTGCTATGTCCACAGTGGGTGGGTTCATTGCGGGAGGCAGTTGCGGTATCGGTAGCATCAACCACGGCGTGTTGCGCGATCGCGGCAACGTGCGCAGGTTGAGGGTGGTAACCGCCAACGAAGAGCCTCAAGTCCTAAAGATGCAGGGCAAAGATATTGATAAGGTGCTGCATGCTTACGGCACTAACGGCATCATTACCGAGATCGATCTGCCGCTGACCCGCCGCACGGATTGGCAGCAGGTGGCAATCGGATTTGGCAGTCTGAAAGAAGCCCACGACTTTTGCTGGGCACTGGGGCGCAGCGAGGGCATTCACAAGCGGGCGATCGCCCTGTTAGAACAGCCTCTGGTCGGTCTGCAGAAACCCATTGCATCGCATGCCAATCCCGATCTGCATACCGTGTTGACCCTCATCGATCCCACCGATCTTGAGGAGGTTAAACTGCTAGCCGCAGAAATGGGAGGGGCTATTTCTATTGATGTCCCCTTGTATGCATCAGGAGCCCCCACCATCAGCGATGCCACTTGGAATCACACAACGCTGTGGGCAAAGAAAGCCAATGAAGACTACACCTACCTACAATGTGCCTTCGCCCCTAATCCGACTGAGAGCTGGCAGCAGTTGTCCCACATGAAAGACAAATTTGGGGATGATTGGCTGATGCACGTGGAGATGGTGCGGTTTATGGGGGCGGTTAATTATTGGGCGTTACCGGTGCTGCAGTATCGCGATCGCGAGGGTCTGCAGGCGGCGATCGACGAGTGCAAGAACATCGGCATTGGCATCTCCAACCCTCACACTTACATCTTGGAGGAAGGGGGCCACGATGCGGGTAACCCCGTTCAGCTCGCCTTCAAGCACGAAGCCGACCCCCTGGGCATTCTCAACCCTGGCAAGATGAAGTTGTTTGTTTCGACAGGGCTTACCGATCCTGGCAGTTCTGAAGAGGATACGGTAATCGCGAGCAACTAATCGTCCTAATAGGGACTCGTGTATTGCATACAAGAACAGCCCAGGTGGTGACTTAACCGCCTGGGCAAATGACTTTGGTTAAGCTCTACCTGGCTAACCTAGCTATAGAGCGTAGATGACCGAAGCCCTAGAGCTGAGTGGACAACCGTTCGTTAGCGACGGCGGGCGCGACGGCGAGCGTCTTTTTGCTTGCGGCGGCGCTTCTCGGAGGGAGATTCAAAATGTCTGCGGCGGCGAATGTCTGCGAAAATACCTGCCTTCTGCAGCTTCTTCTTAAAACGGCGTAACGCGGATTCAATATATTCGTCTTCGCCAACGTTAATTTGAGTCATACCGAACCAAGGTGCCTCGACTAAAGCTAATTACCGGTTAACTAGGCTAACACGATGAGTGGAAATATGTTACCGTCACCTCAATTCTTCCCAGAATTTGCAGAGGCATGTAGGGGCATCTGATTCAGAGACCACAACAGTCGTCGAGTGCAACACAACAGCGAACCGCGAGCCATGCCTGAAACACGCTTACAGCACGACCAGCACTAAACGGCCAGTACCTGTAAGCAGTCAGTGACGCGATCGCGAACCGTCAGCATATCGTCGCGGGTGACCATCAAGCTGGTTACGGCTCGCAGAGAGGTTGCATCTCGCAGTAATAGCCTGACTCCCCGGTGTTCCAGGGCTTGCGCCAAGTCTCTTGCAGGCATCCGTGTGCTGCGTAGGTTGACAATATTGGTCTGCACGGCAGACACATCCACTTCGATACTGTCGATTGCCGCCAGTTCGCGAGCCAAAAGTTGGGCATGTTCGCGATCGTCCTGCAGCCGCTCGCGATGGTGTTGCAATGCGTAGAGCGCTCCTGCTGCGAGTAGCCCGGATTGACGCATTCCTCCTCCAAAAAGTTTGCGAAACCGGCGTGCCTTGGCCATATCGTCCTGCGATCCTGCCAAAGCCGATCCCACCGGAGCCCCCAACCCCTTCGAAAAACAGACGCTCACCGTATCAAACGGCTGTGAATACTCGGCAGGAGATATCCCTGTTGCTTCGCAGGCGTTCCACAACCGCGCCCCATCCATATGAAATTTCAGCGATCGCTCTCGACAGACCTCGGCAATGTCGCGCATGGTCTCCAGGGGAAAAATGCTGCCACCCCCTCGATTGTGGGTGTTCTCGACACAAACCAGGCGAGTGGGTGGGTAATGGGGGTTGTGGCTGCGCAGAACTTGCTCAAGATCGGAGCGAGAAAATCGTCCCCGCTGTCCGGCAATGTGACGACAAGAGACCCCCGACAGCGCCGCCGGGCCTCCGCCTTCGTAATAGTAGATGTGTGCTTCCGATTCCAAGGCAATTTCATCGCCAGGCTGTGTGTGCAGCCGCACCGCCACCTGGTTGGTCATCGTGCCTGATGGCATAAAGACCGCTGCTTCTTTCCCCAACAGGTCAGCAACGTACTCTTCCAGCTGTGTGACGGTGGGGTCGTCTCCCAAGACGTCATCCCCCACTACAGCATTGGCGATCGCCTGCCGCATCTCGGGGGTGGGTTGCGTAATCGTGTCGCTTCTCAGATCGATAACGGACATGGTGGGGTGTTCCGTGACGGTTGGGGGAACTAAACGCTTGTCCTCACAGGTTGGACCGATAAGTGTCTATCGCGATGGAGAATATCCTCACCGTTTTTCCTGCCAGTTCGAGGATTTTAGCGGTCTCAGCACTGCAGACCTGACAGCGAGCTCCATAGCGTCCGCGATTCACTCTCTTGGGGCGTGTGAAAAACTTGCTCAAATCTAGCTCCGACCAGGAGATGACTCAGTAATCCTCCCTCATATCTTTAGGAAGATTCTTCGCTCGACCAGCAGAAATCACCACCTATTGCAGTAACTGCAAGGACTCTAAAAACGTCTCTACCGCTTGAGAGTTCTGTTGGACTTCAGGCTGCCCTCCAGCCAGTACAACCAGTTGGTTGCCAATGGCATAAGCTCGGAACGTGAGCTGTTCTCCATTGCCCGCCATCGAAAATTCCCGACCGGGGTAACGGTTATTGAGACTGATGGAGCGATCTCCTGCCAACGCGTAATTGGTGCGATCGACAATGCTATCTCGCACCTGCTCCAGCAAAATCTGGACATCAACCTGCTGTTGCGATTCAGACAGCGAGCTGTGGGCCACCAGATATCGAGCCGATGCCACCTGAGAAGCCAACACGCTAAACGCCAGCTCTCCATCCCCTGTATCCAGCAGCTCGGTTTCCTCTGACGTGACCCCCTGCGGCATCAGGACACCCAGTCCCGCCTCTGGTACGACAGTCGGCTGCCATTGCAATAGCTCGTCTTGAACGGTCAGGGTTGCGGGCGGCTGGGATGTTTGGTCTTGCTCCTGCTCTTGTAACTGGCGAATCTCATCTTCCATCTGCTCTAGACCATCTTCGAAAAAGTCGGGGCGATCGAACAGATCGTTCTCGATGCCTGGGGGCGGTAGTTGGGAGAGCGCGATACCGGACAAGAATGTCAGAGAAAGCGCTGCCGATAACGAGAGCGCGAGTGTCCGCAACGCTAAGCGATCTCTTCGCCAGCCAAACAACGACTTGAGATTCACGACATGTAGCCCCTTAGAGTCTCTCTCTAAGGCCAAGCTAGCAAAATAGAAAAAGTCATTAAAGCGATGGAATTGCCAAACTCACCGCTACCATGAGCAAGTCGTGACCATCAGCCCTGTCTTCCCCGATGTCCATCCGACCGCTACCGCAAACAACCGTGGACCTCATGGTGGCTGGAGAGGCGATCGATTCGCTAGCAGCAGCAGTGCGGGAATTGATAGAAAACTCGCTGGATGCAGGGGCGAACCGGATTGCAGTGCAAGTGTGGCCCGATCGCTGGACGGTCAGGGTGACCGATGATGGCTGCGGCATGACTGCCTCAGAATTGGAGCGTGCCGCGCTGCCTTATTGCACCAGCAAACTCGGCCGGGACTCACTGTCCGGAGTCAATACCCTGGGGTTTCGAGGTAAGGCACTGCACAGCCTTGCGCAGGTTAGTGGGCTGGACATTCGGACCTTTGCCGTCAGCGAGGAGCACGCTTGGCTGGCTACGTACAATCGCGACGGTATCCCGCGATCGCTCCAACCCACTGCTGCGGCCAAAGGCACTACAGTCACGGCTAGCGATCTATTCGCCAATTGGCCCGCCCGCCGCATCACGCTCGCCAATCGCAAAGCCGAACTGCGCCGCATCACGGAGATCGTGCAGCAAACAGCTCTGGCCCATCCCACTGTCACCTGGACGTTGCAGGTCAACGACAAACTCACTCTTGACCTGTGGCCGGGAGACACGGCAGCAGACATCCTGCCCCAGCTGATTCGGCGTCTGGATCGCTCCCAGCTCGCATCTGTTGAATCGGATGGGGTGAGCGTTATCCTCGCTCTTCCCGATCGCTATCACCGCCCTCGTCCCGACTGGATTCGAGTGGCCGTTAACGGGCGATGCGTGCGCCTGCCCCAAGTGGTGCAAACGATTCAGTCCGCCTTCCACCGCACCCTCCCACGCGATCGCCATCCCCTGTGCATCGCCCACTTGCACCTGCCGCCAGAGCGGGTGGACTGGAACCGCCACCCAGCCAAAGCCGAGCTGTACGTGCAAGACCTGGATGGGGTCTGCGATTGCCTGCGCGAGACCATCCAAACTGCCCTAGCCGATTGCGCTCCCTCTAGTTATCAGCGCTCCAGACAATTCCTGTTCGATCGCCAAACGACAAGTCGCCAAACAGCCGCTCGCGGCCTGAAGGAGTCGAGCACTAGATACGGCCAGGGATTGGAGCCTGTACGAGTGCTCGGTCAGTTGCAAAACACCTACGTTCTCGTAGAAACCGTACAAGGGCTGTGGCTGGTAGAACAGCATGTAGCTCACGAGCGCGTGCAATACGAGCAGTTGCAGCAGGAATGGGGACTGGAGGAGTTGGGGGAGCCGCTGCTGCTGTCAGGGCTGACAGACGACAGTATCGAGCGACTGCAAGAGTTGGGCATAGAGCCTGAGGAATTCGGCGAGGATCTGTGGGCGGTGCGCCAGATCCCTAAACTGCTGCGAGCAGAGCCCGATCCTGCAGCGGCTCTGCGCGATCTGGCCACCTGTAGCAATGTCGATTTGGCCACCGCCACCCTGGCCTGCCGAACGGCCATTCAGAATGGAACGCCGCTGTCCGACTCCGAGATGTCTTATTTGATCCGAGCATGGCAAACCACCCGAAATCCTCACACATGTCCCCACGGACGACCGATTTATCTGGCGCTAAACGAATCGGATTTGTCGCGGTTTTTCCGACGGAGCTGGACGGTTTGCAGCCAGCAATGGGGGAATGGTTTGGGGAGCTCAAAGGAACGGAAATTGGGCGATCGCTTCAGCGCCGATATTCTGGGATCAAACCGGGTGGAACGGAATCGACCGCCTCACGAGACTTAAAGAAATGCAGGCAAATTCAGGTCTGAGATCGAACCGGTTGGATAAGGCTTCAACTTAATTGGCCGCAATGGCCAGGCCAAACTCATGGCGGTTGGTGAAACCCCAATGGCGGCGTCATGCATCAGAAAACTCTTGGCAATACAACTGGACTTACGAGCCAAGCGATCGATCCGAGGTCTTAACGTCAGATGCTTACGCTCGTATAGTTAGCGTTCTGACTAGTTTATGGTTTTAACGGTTTGTGTCCTCCATGATTTGTGTATCGACAACACAATATCGACACTTAACACGGCGATACAGCGATCGCTATGCAATCCTAAAACCAGTCTTCGCGAGTTCAACCGTGGCTCAACCTCCAGCCTCTTTCAGCATTACAGTGAAATTGTTTGCGGCGTACCAAGATGTCGTCGGCAATGAAGAACAGACCTTAGAAGTCACCGCCGGAACAACCGCATCAGACGTATGCAAGCAGCTCATTGCTCAATACCCGCAACTGGCTGGTTGGGAGCATCAAACCCGATTTGGAATTAATCTTGACTTCGTCAATCCCGAGACCGAATTGCAACCAGGAGATGAGCTCGTGCTGATTCCTCCGGTGAGTGGCGGCTAGCACACGTACATGGAAACGCCTACGTATAGTCTTTCTAGCGAGAAAGAAACAGCCAATCGCTGAGACACAAGGGGTATATTGCCCTATTCGGCCTCACTCTTAAATCAGATCTGGAGAATGTGCTTAGGTCGAACCACACCCGTCACCCATTGATATAGCGCTGCGCAAACTCATCCCATGAGATATCCGCCTCCAGCACATCTGGAGACTGGGGATTGTACGGAGCCTTCAGGCGGCTAATTGACACAATCGCTCCACCCTCTGGCAGCACCGGCACATTCAAATCGGCGGCAGTCGGCCGAACGGTTGAACTAGAATAGCCACGAAAGACCACAATCTCGTCAGCAACCCCATCAACACTGGCCTGCACCACCAAGACTTCATTGGAGCACTCGACAGTGTACGCCTCTAATTTTTCGATTGGCAGCATCGCGATCCTATCCATAACCCTAAATATCTCCACACCACTTGAACAACCTGAGTTCAGCAGCCCTCATCCCCACCCCTTCTCTCCATCTTGGAAAAGAGAGCAAGAACCTTAAATACTAATGGTTTCCGCTGCGCTGCGAGGTAAGCATCGTACTCCGTAGCTTTGTCGAACTGGCGTTGAAAATAACTACCTGCCCCAGAATCGCGCAAGCTCTACCACTCAACCCAAGCCCCGCCATTTTTTAGCCTAGGCTTACAGTACGAAGCTCACCCTGCGGCGCACAAGTGAGGATATTCCGTTAATAAACCCTATCCTTTACCCCATCTTCATATAAAATTCACAATAGTAGACAGGAGGCTGTGTAGCTCAACACAATGGAACACAGAAAATAACTTTTTAAACCAAATTACGTGTATGTACTCCTGCTTTTTTCACCTGCTAGGCTAAACTTTACTCGTTTAGTGCACGATTTTTCAGCTTTTTTATCTCAGCATTCCTTCGTATTGCAAGCACCTAGCAACGGCTTACTAGGCCGGCAACGTCATCGCACATCATCCATGAGAACTTGGATACAGCCATGCTCTCGAAAAAATCGAATTGTTACCAATCATTCGTTTTTTTCGTGTTTAAGCATCCTAAAAGTATCGTAGACATCGGGAAGGTAGCGACCCTAGCTGCAAAAACTTGCTAAAAAAGTCCGTATATGGTGCTTTTACGGGATATGCGTGTATATACTGATATTCGTGGGCTGTTTTGGTATGACATTGTGGAGCCACAAGAGAAATGTGAAGCTTTCATCAAGCCGATCCTTGTAGCAAAGTGATTTCTTCACAATAAGCAGCGCTAGGGGAAAGTAGGAGTTCTGGCCGCAGTTGGTTTTTCTACCCTTCTTTATCACGACACGAGGTTGGACTAATGAGCATTGTTTCGATTCGGCAAGCCCCCGAATGGCGGGAAGTCTGTCAGTGGGCAGAGGAACGGTTTCACTCCCGTACCTTTGCCAAAGACGAGCGTATCCCCACTCGGCCTGGGTTGGTCTATTTAGTGCAGCAGGGAATGGTGCGGTTAGTCAGCATCACTCCCGAACGCCGGGAAGTATTTGTAGGATTTCACTTCGGTGGCTCTCCGTTTGAAGTGATTGCTCAAGAGCCCTTCCAGTTGCAAGCGTTCAGTCATACGGATTTCACCACTGTGATGTGGTTCTACTGGGAAGATTTGCAAGAGTGGCCTCGCCTCTACCAAATTGTCCAGGCTGCATTTCGCCAGCAACTGCAGCGTAAATTGCTGTGGCTGGGTAACCTCGGCCAACGCCGGGCGATCGATCGCCTCAAAGGATTTTTGACGCTTCTGCTGGAAGAATATGGCGAACCCTCTCAGCACGGTCTGGTACTGCCTTGGACGCTGACCCACTCTCAGATTGGCGATGCGATTGGGGCAACCCGCGTCACGGTAACTCGCTCTCTCGGTACCCTGCGATCGCGAGGCTTCATCAAGGTTCTCGATCAAAATCAGTTATGCTTACCAGCCCCAAACTCGGGGACGCAACAGGAGGGGTTTGACGCCCCCCAAACAACGTACGAGCTGTCTCAACCAGGTGCGTAGATGCCCTGCATGTCCCACCCATTCGCTCGGATTTTCGATCGTAATGGGTGAAGTGCTCTAAAAGCCTCTTTCCCTCAAGAGTTCATTGATGTTCCTGCAGCCTTCGGTTACAGGAACGTTTTATGATTAGCGATCCGCTGTAAGGACTGGGGTTTGGAGACAGCTCAAAACCTTGATTGGTCAGGAAAATCACCTGAGCAGACTGCCGATCGCGATATGACATTGGGGCATGACGATGTCCTAGCGTCGATCGCTCAACTGGCGGAAGCAAGCGTTGGTCGCATCGTTTGGACAAGTCTCTCGTTTGATAGCCGGTCATCGAGTAATTCTGCCGTTAAACGCCCCAGGCAGTTTCGAGCAGTTGCCGCGCGGTATGCAATGAGTCCACCACAGAATAAGCTCCCTCAATCACGGCAGGCTCGGGGGGTTGTAAATCGGGAACAACAATGGCGATCGCCCCCGCACGAATTGCGGCAGTAGCACCAGCATTGGAGTCTTCAAACACTAGACATTGCTGCGGCTCCACCTCCAGTTTGCGCGCCGTCTCGATATAGATATCGGGAGCCGGCTTGTTACGGGCCACTTCATCCCCGGCGGTACTGTATCGAAAGCGATCCCCAATTCCCGAATTCGCGATACTGAGGGCAGCTTCGGAGCGCAGGCTGGCGGTGGCGATCGCGGTGGGGACCTGCCATCGGTCTAGGTAATCGAGTAAGTCATACAATCCCGGTTTCAGAGGAATACCGTCCTCTGCAATGTGCAATCGCCAGTAGCGATCGCGCAGTTCGCGACAGCGATCGACAGGATAATCACTGCCAAATTGCTCGGCCATAAACCGATCGCAATCATCGTTGCTGCGGCCAACTAACTGCCCGTACTGGCTGGCCTCCAAGGTAAAGCCGCAGTCGGCAATCGCTAATGTCCAGGCTCGACGGTAAATGGGTTCTGTATCCAGCATGAGACCATCCATATCAAAGATGGCAGCTTTAATGCGATCAGGATGCAACATTCCAGTTCGTTCTCTAGGGCGATTGCTTTCTCAGGCTCAAGTCAGCGCAACAGCAAGCAGTAGTAGCACGCTCGGACTGACCGTCGCGTCTGCGACAACTGGCGGGGTTTTCAAGGTAATTTTGACAAGCGATCTAGCCTTTGTCACTGCTAACAAGATTGAAGCGTAGGCAACGACTCTGGAGATGACGACAACGTACTTGTAGAGTCGACAATCCGAAAAACAAGTCCGACGATCGGACCCGGCAAGCACTGGTAAGTATGCTATGACGCCATCCACCAGTCTGGCTGTTATCGGCATCACCCCTTTGAACTGCGTTCAAAGGGGTGATGCCCTCGGGAAAGTGTCAGGGTTCGAGAAATTGACAGGCATTGACATATTTTTAGAAAAAATCAAACATCAAACCAGTCCTTCTCTGCTGAGTGGTCGACCAATATTCGCGGCTACGATAGCGAGGGGAATACGATCCCCATGTCGGTGCCGAACCCCATAGCTCTAGCAAGCCGAGCCAGGTCAAACAGTGTCAAGCAACTGTAGCCCCGCCCCCGCCTATTTCCAAAGTAAGGAATATGTCTAAGCCCGAGGGTTCTAGACCGGACGGATCGGGGGTGAGCGTGCCCCATTCCAAACCGTTTTGAACGGTACCGACCGGTCAGTTGGCGGTTAGTCAGCTGGAGCTCGCTCGATTGGGGCTCAATAGGCAAGCTTGTGATTGCGTTGCGAGACAGAGCTGGGTCCAGACAAGACTGAGCCAGACAAGGCAGGTGCGGCAACAAAAGTAGTTTGAACGGTGGTCCAATCGACCCGAACAAAGTCGGTTGGACCTGATGCGGACGCAGCGAGGCTGTAATCTACATGCAAGAAGCTGGTGCAATGTGGCACAGGGTTGCGGGGGCATTTACCGCAGCCGGTATTGGCTTCTTGGTTGTGCTCAGCCCAGTAATGGGGCAAGAACCAGCAGAGTGGCAGGTGGAAGGAGTGTTGGCCGCTCTACAGGATCGGGATGAGACAGTCTGGATTCATGCTCTCGATACATTGGGAGACTTTGAGCTGCTTCCGGCACAGCAACAGGCACTAGTCTCGGATACTCGCTACCAAGACATCATCAGCTTTTTAGCAGATACCCAATCCGATCCCCTGCAAGCGTCTGCCCTGCGGGCAATCGCGGTAACCGGTACTGCCTCCGAACCCACCACGGCCCTCAAAATTCTCCCCCTACTGCAAGATAGCGATGGGGATGTCCGGCAAGCAGCGATCGATGCATTATCGCAGTTGCAAGCCCGCAGCCACCTGAATCAAATCCTGCCTCGCTTGCGCGATCGCGATTCAGTAGTCCAGCAAGCCGCCATTCGGGCTGTTGGCCACCTAGGCAACCCCCAGCATGCGTCCCACTTAGAGCCCTTTCTCCTGGCCCCTCCTACCACTGCTGCTCCACAATCGCCCTTAGGCCCGGTCAATGCAGCTCCAGTAGACTTACGCCTGGCCACCGTACAGGCACTGGCAGACTTAGGTGCCAGCAACTACAGCGACGATCTCGTGCCATTCTTGCTCAATAGCAATCCTCAACTCCGGCAAGCCGCTAGTCAGGCCCTCGGTCAGCTCAATGCCAGCGATCGCATTCCCGACTTACTGCAGTTACTAGAAGATCCTCGCTGGCAAGCCAGAGATGCCGCCAGCCAGGCCCTGGGCCATCTGGGCGCAACCTCCACAATTCCGCACAACACCGCCCTGTTGAACCATCCATCGTGGCCCGTGCGACAAGTCGCCATCCACACCCTGGTGAGACTGGACGCCCGCGAGGTCAGTTCGACCATCGCTCGCCTGTTGGCTGACCCTGAAGCCGAGGTGCGGGCAGCCGCAGCAGAAGCCCTGGGTCAACTGGGAAACAACACCAATAGCGAGCGTTTACTGCTGCTGTTGCAGGATGATGCAGTCGTCGTTCGTCAAGCCGCGATCGCGGCGATCGGCAAGCTGGGCAATCTCCAGCCAAACCATTCTCAGCCAGACAATCGCTCAGCGATTCAGGCAGTGACCGTACTGCTGGGCGATCGCGATTCTTCGGTACGGAAAACCACCCTGCGTACCTTGGCCCAACTGAACGCCCGAGAAACCCGACCGCAAATCGTTGAGTTGCTTCGCGATCGCGATGCAGGCGTGCGGCAAGCGGCCATTCTTGCGCTAGCAAAACTGGAGGCCCATAACGCCCTTCCTCACCTATTGCCGCTACTGGAGGATACTTCTGCTGCTGTGCAGCAAGCGGCAGGCGAGGCAGTCAGCCAACTCCTCTGGGGAGAACCTGCTCTAGAGGTAACCTCGACAGCAACTGTTCGAGCGGATCGGCCCGCACTAGCAGAGTCAGACACAAAAGCGATCTCCACCATCCTCAACCTGCTACACCACCGTCAGTGGAGCATTCGCCAGGTGGGAGTGCAGGTCTTGGGTCGCGTAGAGATACCCGATCGAGTACCGCAGATTTTGGAGCGTCTGCGCGATCGACACCCAGAGGTACGCCAGACTGCCCTTACCATCTGGGAGCAATTAGCCCCCCATACTGTCCCCACCATTCTCCAGTTATTGGATGGCACCTACGATCTGTCTCATACCGATCGCGCCCACTTGCGCTTCCTCGCCTATTACAGCAGCGGCGGAAATCCAGAAGTGATTGCCACCCTCCAATGGCTGGGCAAGCCGTCCGTCTCACCCACCGTGGCAACCCTCTATCAACGGGTTCAACTATTAGAGCAGTTGTATCTCCTCTGGCCCTCCACGGCAGACGCTCCCGATCTCCGCTCCGATATGGCCCAGTTAATGGCTCAGTTAGTCAGTGACGGCGACTGGAGATCGGGGTGGATTCAGGGACGAGAGCAGCGATCGCTGCTGGCTAGGTTAGACGCCCGCCTGCGACAGGATGGTTTTGCTAGCCGTGCTGATACCATTCACGCTGCCCGTAGCGGACTGCAGCTTCAACAGCAACTCATACTGCTGAGACGCTACCTCATCGGTCATGCCATTACGTGGCTGATGTTGTGGTTGCTTTACCCAATGTGCCTTCCCATTCAGATCTTGGTATGGCATCCGTGGTCGCGACGCATTTTGGGACACGGATATGTGGGCTGCTTACTAACGTGGGTGCCGATTCTCAGAATTCGTTTGTTTACCAAGTGGGGCGTCAGCAAGCAGGTTCACGAAATTGGTGCATTGGCCTGCAGAAAACGCTTCGGGGGGGCAGATCTCTGGCCGGGAGACAGCAACAACAAGAACGAGCGACCCCATTTTGACTATCGCTTGCATATTGCCTCAACGGTTTTTCCCACATGTCGTATCCAAAAACTATTGCCGAGTACTAAGACAGCCAAGATAACTAGTAAAAGCCTCCATTCCCTAAAACACTGGTGGTGCTCCCGACCTGTGCTGCTGGTTCATCTGCCTGCAGAAAAGTGCGCTGAAGGAGTGGAAGCAGCCATTCGCGCCGAGGTCAGGCAGGAGCTTCCCGTAGTCAATCTTGACCCTGGCTTTTTTTCTGGGTTGCTCCATCGTGGTGGTATGTCGATCTGCGTTGAACAGCTAGAGTTTGCTAGTGCTCAAACCCATCGCAATATTTATCTATTTGCCAAAAAATATCGGGGAGTGCCAATCCAAGTCACTCTGGAGAGTGGGAATATAAGAAACTCCTCCTACTGCGAACAAGCTTCCGAAGGTAAAGCTCCAAGCGTCAATGTTGATAAGGAGCAAAACAATCCCCGTATCTTTGACAAGTCCCGATGGCATCAGGTGGTTGAGAAAAGTACTCAAACGGATGGAACTAGCCTGAGCTAAAAAGCAGCTCAGATCATCCAATCATCTCGGATTGCTCACAATTAAAGCTAATTTACAAAGAGAATCTGAAGTGATGAGGACATGGGATAGGCCGCGCCTAGGATGAGCGCAAGTGGATGAGTAGAGCCATGAGCCGTTTGCCTCAGGTCGCCAATGCCCATCGAAAAAGCTATGTCAGCGACCTGAGTGATGCAGAGTGGGAACTGCTAGCAAGTTGGCTCCCGGCGCCCAAAGGCTTCGGTCGTCCCCGAACGGTTGACCTGCAAGAAATCATGAATGGCGTTTTCTATGGCAATGGCCACACCATTGCGGACATTTCAGCTACGTTCACCCCTGACTGTGCTTGAAAAACTCTGTCCTAACTGAAGTGGCGACAGCTACATTGATTAACGGGATAATGGTGAATAGCAAGCTATTTCTGTGTCCTAATTCCATGGGCGGACTACCCACTGTGTCCGAAGTCAACGCAAGCACTGCGCTGTTTCCGAAGTAACGTTTTCTGTTTTTTTCTCACCATTACCCAATGACATTGGTCTCCAATAATCCCGGTCTTCTGATAGAAAGAGGGGCCGGTTCTGTATGGGTCGCCTGGGCATTGGGAACGGTGCTCGTTATTGCCATGCAGTTAACGTTTGCAGCCTTTGGAGTAGCGGTTGCAGCAACGGCATCATCATTCCGCCTCGGCAGTTCCAATTCAGATTCAACGACGACCGACTTCCCGACCGTGGCTGTGGTCGGAGGGGCTGCACTCGGTACGCTACTGGGTGTCAATGTCACGTTATTCGCAGCCAGCTTCGCTGCAGCGAAGCTGCTTGCATTTGCCAATGTTGCATCTGGTGCCGTTCTCGGTCTCGGCATTTGGGCAGGGTACTTGCTGCTATGTACTTGGGCTAGCTACTCGGCAGCAAACACGGCCCTTTCGGCTGCATCGGCGCTAGTGTTTGGCGGTTTGAACCGTCTGATTCGTACCATTGGTAAGGGACTTCAGGGTTCCGATACAGAGCTTTCTAATGGGTCATCATCATCTGCTAAGAGTGCATTGGCTAACTCCGATCGCATGGCCCGCATACAGCAGCAGCTAGATTCGTTGCGACAAGCGATCGAGGATGCCTCCGCACAAACCAATTTTGCAGAAGCAAGAGCTGTCACCAGCAGATTTTGGAATTGGTTATCTGGACGCAAAGCCCAGGAGCCCGAACGCTTCAAATTCAAAACTCTTGATAGAGACTCCATTCGGCGAGAAATCCAGTCATTTTTAGATCATCAACCGGCCGCGATCGCTGATGCAGACATTCCAGCGATGATAGCCATGTTGGAGGATGTTGCACTGCAGTTTCAAGAGTCCATTCAAGAGGAGTCTGTCCGAGATGAGTCCCTTTCAAACAAGGTTGTTCAAGAAGAGGGCGAACAGGACAGCGAGCAAGCATCGCAGTCGACCGAACTAGTACAGGCTGTTTCCGGCGATAGCGACACAATGTTTGACAGGGTTGGTCAGCTATTCACAAAGCAGCGATCGCAGGGTTTCAGTGTTTGGGACTCGCTCTCAGACATCGACATTGATTCGTTAGTGCAAATGTTGGTTTCCAAAGTGGATTTGAGCGATTTGGATATCGAGTCCGCTTGGCAAATGGTTCAATCACTGACATCGATGAAGGACGCTCGCGGGCAGTCATCCGAACATCGTGTAGCGAATGTGACTGTGCTGGATCTAGAGCACTACTTGTCGGAACTCTATCCCTGGCAACTCAATACGGAATACCTAACGGCAACAATGCCAGAAGTTCTGCGCGATCCCGATGCCAATCCCGTGCAGGTATTCGAGCTGCTCAGTGCAATCGATGCGACATCCCTGAGCGGCAATTTAGAGAGCCACCCAGCAAACCTATCTCCAGATCGCGTCCGAGACCTTTCATTACATCTGGCGGACATCTGCTCGCAAACGCTTGAAACGGCAAAAGCAGATAGCGTTCGTCATGCCATTTCAGAACTGGATCGCATATTGCTCCGGAGGGAACAGCTTCGCACCGAATCGCAGACATTGGTTGAGGCATCCAACGCCCCTGAGGAGTTTGAATTCTCGATCGATGACCTGCTGAATGACGTTGAAGCGACCTACAATCCTCAACTGGTCGAGCCTATCTTTGAGGAAATTGCCGCGCGATCGCCGCTGCAGTGGAGCGAAATTTTAGCCGCCGACGCATCCAAAAACTCTGTCAATTGGAATGACAGTGCCGGCGAGCGACTGTCAAGCCGTATTTCGGCTGCAGTCAAGCAACGATTGTCCGACCTGCGTACCCGACAGAAGCGGCTCGAAGCAGCGATCGAGACCATCGATCGAAAACTGCAGTCTTATTTGCGATACACGGCGATCGATAGGTTAGATCCCCCACGAGTTGAAGACAAGCTCGATCGCCTCATGACTGCCGTATCGCTCTAGAAAGACGAACGAAACGGGCTTCGGCTGGATTGGGACAGCCTTGAGGCTGTTCTCAATCGACGCAACAACCTACAGTCCTCCCATCGCCAGCAGATTCTATCGAGCCTCACCGGTTACTTCCAAGCATCGCCTCAGTCTACTCAGCACCACAACGAGTCCGAGCAGCTAGCGACCGTCTCCTCCGAACTGCGCGATATTATCGTGACTCACCTGGAAGAGTCCGAGTTCGATGCAGAGCAATTGAAGCAAGATTTGCTGCGGTGGTGCCAATCTCCCGCCTCCGGCCAGCAAATTCTATCTCGTCGATTGGGGCAGATTGACTGGATTTCACTGATTGCAGATATCGCAGCCAGCGTACCGCTCGATGCATCATCGATTCGCAGCGCTGTGGGTACGGCCTATTCTGTGTTTCGCAATTACATAAAAGCACCC
>JBCBVA010000002.1:0-108046 GCA_039817825.1 Cyanobacteria bacterium J06642_12
ATATCGAACGATATTGGGATGAGGAAATGGGGTACAAGCTAAGCAGTACCTTATACCTGCAAACCATTTTGGACACCATCGAGCAACCCGTCATTCTGGTGCTCAATCAGGTCAACCAAATCTTTGAATATCCTGCCATTGCAAAAGATTTTCTACCGTTAATTCGTTCGTGGTATGAAGAGTCAAAGCGCGTTCCAGTTTGGCAGAAACTGCGGATTGTGATGGTGCATTCGACCGATGTGTACGTGCAGTTGAACTATCACCAATCCCCCTTTAATGTTGGCTTGCCCGTTCAGGTGACACCGTTCACGGATCGGGACATTCAGGAGTTGGCGCAAAGGTATCACGTTGAGCTAACAGAGGTCGAGATCGATCGCCTCAGCACCATGTTAGGAGGCCAGCCCGCTCTCGTTCATGTGGCGATCTATCACCTCAGTAGAGGCAATAGCAGTTTGCCAGAACTCCTATCAACCGCAGCGACAGACAATGGAATTTACGGCCATCACTTACAGCGGCAGTGGTCGACATTGAGCGATCGCCCGGAGCTACTCGATGCCATCCGGTTGATTTTAAATGCCACAGAATCAGTGAACTTAGAGCCCCATATTCTGCATCGTTTGAATAGTTTGGGGTTACTCGATACGACTGGTAGTCAAATAGGATTCAGCTGTGACTTGTATGCGGTGTATTTTCAATCTCGGCTTGCCCAATACAGTGACTAGCAATCGCTTTTCCTCTAGTCATTTGTCAGGCTGACTTTGATGGGGGCGATCTCTCGGCAAAGACCTTGCAGTCAGCCTAAAAAGGATTTCCAGCCCTCACTTTTTCATTGACAGAGCACTAGCGAGCCATCGAGGTTTGTGGCTGAAATGGGGTCGATTGTCCAGGTGTTGCGATCGGCCTACAGTTTTCTTTAACGTCTCTCTGTTGTTTTTCTTGACAGAATACACTAGTGCATTTGCCCCAATCCTTCAGAGGTAGTAAGTTGTCGGTGGGCTTCAAGTGCTATCAGTTTCAGGTACAGTTTGACTCTCACCTTAACTGTGATTCCGAGCATTTTAGATGTCACTTGGAACCGGGCCATTTACTTTAATAAATTGTTCTCAAACGCTGTCTATTGCTTATAAGTTAAGCCTGGCGAAGATAGTTGTTGTTGGCATGGCTGGTGCTCTTGGCATTTTTGGGGACGTTGGTTCTGCTACTGCAGTCTTGCCAAGTTTCCACGTAGATCGAAATAGTTGCCAAAACTGTGTGGCACAGGTATCGCTTCCAGATTCATCGCCACTCCCCTCTGTAAGCGAGCCAAGATCTGGTTCACCTCCAGAAGGTGTCTCGGACGATGTTCCCGCAGCTCCGGCAACAATTGTCGTTGAGCGGTTTGAGTTTGATGGGAATACGGCGTTTAGCGATCGCCAATTGGCCGCTGCTGCTGAACGGTATACCGGCAGGCCGCTGACATTTGTGGAATTGTTGGAAGTCGAAACGGTTGTTGAAGAGGTTTATTCGCAGGACGGATTTATCAGTTCTGGGGCGGTCATTGAAGCCAATCAAGCACTATCTCCCATCAATGCGGTGGTGACGGTCAGGGTGATTGAAGGGGAACTGGACGCGATCGAGATTTCGGGAACTCGCCGGTTGAGGAATTCTTACATTCGCAGCCGTTTGGAAATAGCGACAACTGGCGCACTCAATCAAGAGAATATTTTAGAAGCTCTGCAGCTACTGCAACTGGACCCGTTAATCAAATCGGTGTCTGCCGACTTGTCGGCGGGGGCTCGTGCGAACTCTGGCGTTCTTTCGGTTGCGGTAGAGGAAGCGAATCCGTATCGCTTGGAGATTTTTACAAACAACGGACGCGTGCCCACTGTTGGAACCATTCGCAGGGGAATTACGCTCGGGCATCGCAATTTGCTTGGTTTTGGGGATGAGCTGACAGGAACGTATACCAACACGAACGGCAGTAATTCTGGTGACTTCTCGTACAGCATCCCGTTTAACGGGCAGGATGGAACGTTTGAGTTGGCGGGCGGTCTTACCGATACGGAAGTTGTAGAAGACCCCTTCGATCGGATTGATTTAACTGGAGAGTCTTTTTATTGGAGTGCAGGATTTCGTCAACCGGTTGTGCGCAGCCCCAATCGCGAAGTGGCTGTTGGCTTAGCCCTAACCGGTCAGTCCAGTCAAACTAAAATCTTGGGCCAAGGAGTTCGGTTGTCTGAAGGCGCCGATCTCGATGGTCGCGTCCGGATAACAGCGTTGCGGCTATCCCAAGATTGGACAGAGCGTAGTGTGAACGACGTGTTGGCTGCTCGCTCTCAAGTGAGTATCGGCTTGGATGCATTTGGTGCAACCGACAACTCTAACGCTCCCGACAGCAGCTTCGTTGTCTGGCAGGGTCAGGTGCAATACGTGCGGAAACTACCCGCCGATATTTTGTTTTCAACGCGATCGAATGTGCAATTAGCCGATCGCCCACTGTTGATTCAGGAGCAATTTAACTTAGGAGGTTTAAATAGTGTTCGCGGCTATCGGCAAGACTCCCTCCTTACTGATAGTGGCTGGTTTATTTCGGCCGAAACAGCGTTTCCCATATTCCGAATCTCTTCAGTGGATGGGATCTTCCAACTCATTCCGTTCATTGATTATGGCGTTGGCTGGGAAGTGGGCAGTCGAGACGAGCCAGGCGCGTCAGATTTATTGGGAGTTGGTATAGGAGCGCAGTGGCAAATGAGCGATACGTTTAGCGCACGGCTGGATTGGGGGATTCCATTGATTGATAGAGAGGATCGCGATCGGACGCTTCAAGAACAAGGGATATACTTTTCAGTGAAATTCTCGCCATTTTGAATCAAATAAAGTAATTCATGCCTTAAATGATATATATAGAAACGATCTCCCTTAAAAAACTGATATTCTCAATGCATTTTTAGCAATCAAGAGGGATGCTTGAGAAACCGATGTCCTCAAACTCCTGCTAAATATGACAGTCATAGATTTCTCTTCTCCAAAATTAGAGATGGTTACTATAAGATAGCCTTGAGTTGGCTGAAAGAAGACAATATAATTCCACCTGAAATGCAGGTTGAAATTCATTGAGTACGTACTGATATTCAGAATTGTCTTCTTGACTCACTCAACAAGACACTGTTTTTGGCGAGAAAAGATGTCACGCGTATTATCTTGTATAAGTTCACTATTGTTGGCAGTCCATATTCTAATCACCCCGATATTCGACTTATCTGTTCCACAAATATTTGCTGTAACGGTTAAGCAAGGGGATCCTTGCAAAGGGTCCTTGGGAGGTGGAAACACCTATACATCAAAATGGAGGATTAGTGGTGGCAGGGCATTCTGTATTAAAACTGACAATCCTGCCCCAAAAAATCCACCCCAGAATTTCAATAATTGTTGGGTAGGGTTTGTGGGGACGGGGGCGCAGCGTTGCAGGATGGGAAATATAAGTTCTGGTTTGCCTGACAAGTGCTATAGAAAGAGCGTAAATATTAAAATTACGTGCCCTCCTGGAGCCGGTTGATTTAAGAGATGTATCTTAAAGAAATATCGCCCTGCAGTAAACGGAAAGGTTTTATCGTTTTTTGTTTGCAGGGTGATTTGGCTTAATACTAGCTGAGGTCGAATCAATACACTATACAGACATGCTTATACGACAGTTATCGTACTGTATTTCAGTTATATAATATATTTTGTAGGCATCGATGAAAAATGAACTGATAGCAACATTTGAATTGACAGGCTGCAGCACGATCCATTGAGTTCGAAAAAGAGCGATTTGATTGAGAGGTATTTGAGATGACTATAGCAAAAGAAATATATTTCCTCTCTCTTCTGATTTGTATCCTCTTGCCCAATTCTGCGATTGCTCAAATCGAGGAAGATGGAACAACTCTGACAGATATTGTGTCAGACCCATCAGACCCAAATAGAGTTCTGATAGATGGAGGGACTCGGAGAGGCGATAATCTTTTTCACAGCTTTGAACGATTTCAGACTAGCCCTTCCTCTGATGTAGTTATTAATGCCAACCCGGATATCGATCTTGTGATTGGTCGAGTTACAGGTGGCGAGCGCGCGGAGATTCTGGGTGGCTTAACTGTCTCAGGAAATGCCGATCTAATATTTCTTAGCCCGAACGGGATATCAATTGGAGCGCGCGCGAACATATCTCTCGGGGGCTCATTTCTTGGGACTACGGCTAGCGAGTTGCAATTAGATGATGGTTTCTTATTTAGTGCTGTTAATCCAAGTTTAGTGCTAGGCTCGTCGGTTACTAGTTTGCCAATCCGAATTGGATTTGAGGCCCCTACCTCAAGTATTGTGGTTCAACCTAGCGATCCAAGTGATTCTTGGGTGGACTTAGAACCTGGAAATACTT
This sequence comes from Cyanobacteria bacterium J06642_12, assembly GCA_039817825.1. Lineage (GTDB taxonomy): Bacteria > Cyanobacteriota > Cyanobacteriia > Thermostichales > PCC-7336 > PCC-7336. The sequence continues at coordinate 4,394 of JBCBVA010000002.1, forward strand.
TCTCATTGATTGGAGGAATCCTAAATATAGAGGGTGCTAATTTTACATTGCTAAGTTCTAATGTCGAGTTGGGAGCTGTTGCTACCAATTCAAATATTGATATTCAATATTCAGAAGGGGATTTGTCGTTTGATCCTGACTCCTCAGCAATTTTTCAAAATATTACTCTCAATAGAACTAAGATTCTCACGTTGGGGGGGGCTAATCTGTCTGCTGGTAATGTGAATATATTTGGCAGAAATATTCTTTTGCAAGGGGGTGAGGTTTCTACAGATGGTGGTTCTGAAAATTCAGGTGATATTACAATTGTGGCCTCAAATGACTTACGGCTAACTTCCGAGTTACAACTATTCTCAGCTAACTCTGATTTCGATGCTGGAGACATTACTTTGAGTGCTGGTCGGAACTTATTTGTTTCACAGTCAAAAATATTTGCCAATACTCAAGCCACAGGAAGTGGCGGAAATATAGTACTTGGTGCGGGGAACAATGTTCGTATCACTACTGGAATAATTGATCCCAGTTCTCTAGGGGCTGGAAATGCTGGTGAACTAAACATTGACGCTAGAAACTTATTTGTTGAAGGTGGCTCTCAATTGCGTAGCATTTCCTCTGATATTGGAAATAGCGGAGGTATTGCCATAAGCGTTGGTGACTCGATCGTGCTTTCGGGTATGGGAGATCCTGACGGAACAGGTTCGCTGCAGCCTTCTCAGATCTCTGTTGCAACAGAGGCTACTGGAGACCTGGAAGGCACTGGTAACGCAGGTAATATCGACATCATCACATCTGAACTTAGATTATTAGATGGGGCGTCTATCTCGGCGGAGTCTAATACAAAGGGAGACGCTGGAAGTATCACAATCACAACCAGCCAAGATTTAACGCTTGATAATGCGTCTAGGATTGAGGCTTCTACCTTGTCTGGAGAAGGAAACCTATTATTCGATGTAAGGGATTTAGTCTTATTGAATGGAAGTCGGATTTCCACCGACGCCTCCTCTAATGCCGATGGAGGCAATATCAAAATTGATGCTGACAACATAGTTGCTTTAGATGATAGCGATATTGTGGCAAATGCTGATAATGGTGCAGGGGGATTTATTGAAATAAATGCTGTCGGTGTGTTCGGTACCGATATTCGGGAAGAAGAAACGCCAGAAAGTGACATTACTGCTGTCTCAAGGCGCGATCCAGAGCTAAATGGAACAGTTATTCTCAATACCCCAGACTTAGAGCCAGAAAATAATCTTGAAGAGCTGCCTGAAGATGTGATTGATGCGGAAACCTTGGTATCGGCAAGTCCATGTCCCGAGGGGGTGGAGAGTGAATTTGTGGTTGAAGGAAGTGGTGGGATTCCATCCAGTCCTGGCAATACTCTCTCCCCAGAAGGGCTGATTCCGAATGACTTGACTGAGCCGGTAGAGACACTTGAGCGAGATTCCGAAAGTTCTGCACCGAGTGACAACTTAAATAGCGATACTATTGCGCAAGACTTAGGGGTTACACCCGCTTGGGGATGGGTCTGGAATGATAAAGGTGAAATTCTACTGACCGCTCACGATCCAACAGTTATTGCTTCTCAGCGACTCCCCGCCCACAGCGGACTCTGTTCTGGTCGGTAAATTATTGGTAAGGATGCATATGTATCTAACGATGAGCAGTAAGTTTTCTCGAATCCACACCGACTGATGCTATCCTCACTGTCTACTATGCAGAACTAACTGGAGAGCGAACTCCATGAGGAAAGCCAGGCAGTGGAGGATCGACAGGCAATGGAGCCTTATTGCAATGATCGCCACCGCTCTGATGTTCTCCTTGCTTGCATCAATCGTTTGGCTACCCACTTCCCCCTTTCATGTCAATAGCCAGTCAGCGAGTGCACAGGTCGATATCGGACAGTTAGTTAAAACCGCCCAAGACGATTACAGAGCCAATCGCTTCCAAAATGCCCTATCTGCCTGGGAGCAGGCTGCCACTGCATTTGAGGAACAAGGCGATCTCCTCAATCAGTCCATGGCCCTAACCAATCTCTCCCTCAGCGCACAACAACTGGGCTACTGGCCAGAGGCCAATAACTCCGTTCAAGAAGGTATCGACATCCTGCGCCTTTCTGATGAAAACCCTGACCAACAGCGGGTATTGGCCAATGCGCTAAATACTCAAGCTCTATTGCAATTCTCCACCGGTCGGTCTAGATATGCGCTCGCATTGTGGCAAGAGACAGAAACCATTTACCGCAAGTTAGGAAACACAGATCGCGCCATTGCCAGCCAAATCAATCAAGCTCGCGCGCAGCAGAGTCTCGGCTTGTATTCCAGTGCTTGTATCAATTTGCTTGACGTATTGGGAGAGGATAGCGATCGCTGCCAGCTTCCCGATCCAGAAACGCTCGCATCTGCCGAGTCCTCCAGCACCGAACTACCCCCATCCTCGAGGCTGCAAGCCCTACTCAATCTCGGAACGATGCTGCGTGTTACGGGGCAATTGCGATCGTCCTACGACCTACTGCTTGCGATGGGGCCCCTGGTGGAGCCGTCTGAATCCTCTATATTGGGTGACCAATGGGCGATCGCACTAGGAAATACGGCTCAAGCGTTAGGAATACGTCGAGCCAACCAGCTAACGCCACGACGGGAACAATCTGAGGCGGTTAGCCAATCCCCCACCAGTTGCGCAGAACCGCTCGACGCGACTGAACCTGCCGTATACTTTCGCCAAGCCGACCTCTGTTTTCAACAAGCCGCTAACTCTGCATCCAATCTCGAAGCCGTGCAAGCTCGCTTGAACCAAGCAGCCCTGGCTGCCCGCACCGATACAACAACGTCTTCACCGTCTCAACTGGAGCAGTTGCAAGCCGATATCGATCGCCTGCCCAACAGTAGTGCTGCCATCACAGCTCGCCTCAATCTCATCCAGACCGGCATGTGTATCCAATCGAGAGAGGCAGACATAGTCCACTCTCCCCTGTTGCAAGACTGCCAACCTTACACTGAGCCTCTTGACCCCAGTACCGATACTGGTAATCAGCCCCCAATAAGTTGGGGCGAGTTGCGAAGCTTTGCTGAGATCGCCCGCGATCGCGCTAGAGACTTGGGAGATCCCGTCTCTGAGTCCTACGCCCTCGGGTACATGGGGGCGATTGCCCTGCAAATGGGTGACGAGACCCGAGCCACTCAGTTAACCACCCAAGCCCTGCAGCAAATTACAGCCTTTGATGTCCCCAGTGCGGCCTATCTCTGGCAGTGGCAACTAGGACGCATTTACCGGCAGGAAGAGGATCGCGCTCGCGCTCTGAGTGCTTACCGTCTGGCAGTCAGTACGCTGGATGGATTGAGAACAGATTTGGTCGCTGTCTCGCCAGAAATTCAATTCAATTTTCGAGACAGTGTCGAACCCGTTTATCGGGAATATGTTGACTTGCTCCTACAGCCCGAAAATCCAACTCAAGCGGAGCTACAGCAAGCCAGATCGGCCATTGAATCCCTGCAGTTGGCGGAACTAAATGACTACTTTCGAGAAGCTTGCGAAACGCAGCAGGAACAGGCCATTGATGCGATCGACTCCAAGGCCGGCGTGTTCTACTCCATTCTGTTGCCCGAGCGATTGGCCGTCATTCTGTCTGTCGCCAACCAGCCATTGGTCTTCTACTCGACTGACTTCGATCGCACCCCCAATGGCACTGGCCAGGGAACAGCAGTGGTGGAACGGACCTTCGAGCAACTGATGGCCCAGTTGAATCCCGCCTATTTCAGCCCAGACCCCCTCCAACCCCACCAGCAACTGTACGACTGGTTGATTCGGCCTGCAGAGACCCTGTTGGAAGACAACGACATCGAGACTTTGGTGTTCGTTCTCGACGGGTACCTGCGCGGAATTCCCGTAGCGGCATTGCACGATGGCGACCGGTATCTCGTGGAGCGCTACGCTGTTGCCCTGACGCCGGGGCTACAACTGTTGGATGCCGACGTGTTGGCATTGGAGAACATAAACGTCTTGGCAGGTGGAGTGGCAGAATCCCGCCAAGGGTTTGCCTCGCTGCCAGGGGTTAAGCAGGAGGTTGCCAAGATTGCCGAACTTGCCCCTACTGATGTGTTCTTAGATGGGGACTTTACACGTTTGCAATTCCAAGAGCGCGTTAAGACCGCAACCTATCCGTTGGTGCATATTGCCTCCCACGCCCAATTGTCCTCCCGCTCGGAAGACACGTTTCTGATTACGTGGAACGATCGCATCAACGTCAAAGAGCTGGATTCGCTCCTGCTCAGTCGGCGCGATCGCCCGATCGAGATGCTGGTGCTCAGTGCCTGTCAAACAGCAGTCGGGGATAACCGAGCGGCGTTGGGTTTGGCGGGAATGGCGGTGCGATCGGGGGCACGCAGCACTGTGGCGACATTGTGGGCCGTTCAGGATGCTTCGACCGCCGATGCGATTGGCGAGTTTTACACGGTGCTCAAGCAAGGAAATACCAGCAAGGCAAAAGCTCTGCAGCAGGCTCAACTGGCTCTTCTCCACTCCTCTGAATACTCCCACCCGTTTTATTGGGCTCCGTTTGTGTTGGTGGGAAATTGGCTGTGATAGTTATCTCAGATCGGTCGGGCTCAAGTCGGTGCAATTCAAACCTTTGTCCACTCAGGCATCCAGTTGCAAGGAAGTTACCGTGAAACAGTTATCTAAGCTGAATACAGCAACAACGGTGTTCGGACTCAGTGTTGATGTCATTGTCATTCTGAGTATCACTGTCTTTTCGCTGACCGCATTATCTGCCCATGCGCAAACCCCATCTGCTGAGGTAGAAGAAGCTGCGCGATCGCCCGAACAAGATTCTCGCGATACAAACGAGATAGACAATTCTGAACCTGCCGAAAAACAACCATCCCCAAACCAGACTGTTCAACTAGGTTTGCTTCCCTTTGTTCCCCCACCCGAAGAACCCGCACCACAAAACACATTGGGGGGAGGTCGGCGCAACGGTCAGTGCCGTGACTCCGCCGAGCTTTCTAGAAGCACCACAGCCCACCCACAACTAGCGACGCTAACTCCTCCCCCTCAGATCGTTGGTCTGACTGAGCGGGAAAAACCGACGGTCTGGCTCTATCAACCCATTTCTTCCGTTCGCCAAATTATTCTCAGCGTAAGAGAGGAAGACAGCCAGCAGTTCCATTCGCAAACAACAATCGATGTGCCCCGAAATAACCAGTGGGTTCCCCTTCAGTTGCCTGAAGACGCCCCTCCACTGGAATCCGAAACGAATTATGTATGGGCAGCGATCGTGCTCTGTGGAAACGCCCCAAGTCCTAACGACCCTGCCCTCTCCACCCGCGTCCGCCGAGTGAACTCTCCTGCCAGCCTCTCTGCCAGTACCACTGCAACCGCTCCACTAGCTGTGGCCGAACAGTATGCCCGTCAAGGGCAGTGGTACGACGCGGTAGATGCATTTGTACAGGCCCAATTATCTAACGCCCACTCAAACGGCGAACATTTAACCGACAATGACGTGGCTGATGACGATTTGAGCGAGACCTGGCAAGCTTTACTCGACTACGCCGAACTGAGCGCGATCGCTACTCCCTTTCCTAGCCCCACTGTCGAGTGAGATTGGGCGCTCAATCCCTGACTTCAGGTGGCGTTTCACAAGCATCTGTCGAGCAGGGGGTTCAGACTGATGTAAGTATTCCAATGCAATCCGACCCACCAGCGGATCTTGCGCTTGGGCCTCCACAAGCCTCGCTAGCGTGCTCCGAAATTGTCGGTACTCCCTTTGCTGCTCTAATGTCACAGCGGTCACTCCTGCCGCCACTACACAGGCAAGCAGGGGGGGGACAAGCGGAATCCACCAGCCTAAGCCAAACCCCCAAGCGCATCCGACCACCAGCATAATCTCAGCCACCAGTACCGCCGCCGCGAGTCGCCGTAGCGATCGCACCAGGTAGACAAGAGCACTGCCTACCACCGCCCACGCCACAATCCAGACAATCTCTAGTGAACTAGGCCACACGCGAATTAACGACCGACCATCAAGGGCTGCGCCGAGGATTTGACTGACCGTATTGGCATGAATGACCACACCGGGAGAAATTTTGGGAAAGCCAAACCAGCGATCGCTGTAGGGAGTCAGAAACCAATCGCTGGCACTTTGAGCTGTCAAGCCAATTAGAACCACGCGATCGCGCACTCGCTCGTCGGGAATATTCCCCTGCAACACCTCTCGCAGCGGTATCGTATCGAAATCTGCCGTGCTGCCGCGATAGTTGAGCAGCACCTGAAAACCGCCTGCATCCGCCCGTACGTATCCCCCATCATTCGGTTCAAACCGCTCGAATATCTGACGCCCAACCCGCAAGCGTCCGGCATCCCCCTCTACAGGAGCCACGCCGATCTCCTCGTCTTGCAAATAGTTCAGGGCCAGACGTACCGCAAAGCTCTGCCGAATATCCCCCTCCCCAAGCTGAACGGACAGTAGCGCCCGCCTGACGGTGCCGTCGCTATCCAACACCACATCTGAAAATCCCACCTGTCCGCGACGTTCTAACTCGGGAGCCGCCGGCAAGCGATCGCCAATTGCCCGCTCGATTCCCACCAATTGCGGGGTGGTACGAAATACCTCCACCAGTTGCTCGTGGCCTGGGTTCACGGGGAGGTTGCGATGAAAATCGAGGCCGATGGCTCTAGGATTGTGCTCGCTGATGGCAGAGACAGCCTCGGCTAAGACTGCATCCGGTAGCGGCCAGCGACCAACAAATTCAATATCTTGTTCGTCAACCGTCACAATCGCAATGCGTGGATCAGGGGGCTCCATTGCCCGCCAGCGAACCATTAAATCCATCGCATTCCATTCCCATCCTTGCAGGAGGCCGATTGTGCGCAGTAGCACGATCGGAATTGCGGTACCGATGGCGATCGCGAACGTACCTACCCATTTCCGGGTCGGGCTACGACTGTCGGCCCGAGCCTGCTGGCGAGAATCGGCCAGTAGCTGACTAGCCCGTTCGAGGGCATCCAGATTGGCCAAGGTTTGCTGTTTGGCTAAATCTTGGCTGGCCGCTAGATAGCGATAGTCCTCATCGCTCAAACGGCGACTCGCCGACCATGCCAGAGCCGCGTCCAACTCCGCTCCCCGTAGCAAAAACGTGCTGTCCCCTTGAGCGCGCAACCAGCGATCGAAGGCTGTCGCGTAGGGTCGCAGTTCCGCTAATTGTTGCTCTACCCACGCTTCATCGAAGATGGTCCGATAAATCGGATTTTTGACGCGTAATTGCCCCTGCTCATCACTCACGATTCCCGATAGCAGCAGGTCGTAGTACGGTTGCTGACCATGTGCTTGCAGTGACTGGAGAGTGTCTTGGCTGGACTCCGAGCGCAGCACCTGCTTGTAGAGCCCCAATAACCGGCTGGCTGTGGTGGGATTGCGGGTCAGGCGATCTCGAATGGTGCGGAGGTGTTCGGGAACGTCGCGGACTTCCCACCGATCGATCACGTGTGATGTGACAATGTCGGCAATCAATTGGCGATCCGAAATGGTTTCCCTTCCGGCTGGGAGGGACTCTGTCTCACTCTCTCCCCCTGCCACCAACTGACAGACCCGTTGAGTTAAAAATGGTTGTCCGCCCGTCCAATCCAAAATTGCTTGCAACGCATCGTCAGGGTTGCGGGTATACCCCTCCAGTCCGCGAGCGAGCGGTTGTGCGTCCTGTAATCGAAGTCCAGATAGCGAGATGGACGTTCCAATATTGAAGGGGGTGGCCTGCCGATCGCCCATCAGTTCTGCAGGAGTTGCCGTGCCGATCAGGGCAAAGGTGAGATGGGTGTATTGGGACTTAAGGCTGCGTTGGTTGTAGTAGGAGCGTAGCGTGGCTAAAAAATCGTATACCGGAAACGGCAGGTGCAGCAGACTGTCTACTTCGTCCACAAACACGACCAGCCGGATCGAAGTCTGTTGGCTCGAGGTCTGTTTGTTCGAGGTCTGTTTGTTCGAGGTCTGTTTGTTCGAGGTCTGTTGGCTCGTGGTCTTCGGCTCGGAGATTGTTGAATTGACCACCTCAAGTACGGTATCCAGTAGGCGATCGACTGCTAAACTCCACTTTTGAACGGGAGCCAAGTCTCCCCATCCGCGCCAGATTCCTAGCAAGTCGAGCGAGCCCATCAGCCCCAAACTTCTCCACAGCTCGATCGCCATACCCTTATAAAACTGCTCGGGGGTCACCCCCTCCCCACAAATCCGAGACATATCAATTGTGGCGCAGCGAATTCCCTCCTGTTGCAACCGCGACATCACCTGCACCATCAGGCTGGATTTCCCCATCTGACGGGCGTTTAACACCGAACAGAATTCTCCCGCCAGCAGGGCCTCATAGAGCTGACGATCGGCTGGCCGCTGGATGTAATACGGGTGCTGCGCATCGAGGCTACCGCCAGCTTGATACGTTCTCATGGCCACTATCCCGCTGGGCGATTGTCGAGTCCGCTGTCCATTTAATGCGTTAACCCATTTAGTGCATGAACCCATTTAGTGCATTGTCGGTGTTCTGAATTCGAAAGCTGCGTTCTGGATCTGGACTTGTCGTTGCGATTCACGTTTGTCTTGGTGATTCAAGTCTGTATTCGTGATTCAAGTCTGTATTCGTGACTCAACGCTGGCGCTAGTCACTCACATCCACACGCACCGATCGGGCGTTTTGATTAAGTTTACTTCCCGAGCTCGGACACTTGCTCGATGCAGCACAGGGATATCTGCAAGTCCTCAATTGCGATTGCCAGCCACCTCAATTTTGCAATTGAGCAGACCTGAATTTACCTCAACTTCTACATCGCCACCCTTGATACTCTGAGGCCATCGACAGGTTACAGCAGCGCTTGCCCCTCTGTCCGTCAGCGTTTGGCAACTCTCACTAGTCTTTTCGGACATCTCAATCGATTGTCCCAGTCGCAGCTCGACTTAGTGTCGAGCACGAACGGCTGTGCCATGACCACTGGCCTTCGTCAGTAGTCTCCGACCTCGCCTTCGACATGTTCCAAGACAGACGTATTTTTTCTTCCAGAGCGACCGATGACACGAACATATTCAGTGCCCAGAACGCTAATCCATCTGATCGTTGGTGGCTTGCTAGCCATGACTCTGCTAGCACCTCAATCCCACGATCGCTCTAGAATACGACGCTCGGCCAACTTCAGCCGCTGTCAACAAGCGACCGTGCAACTGTCCTTTCCCTCCCAACTGTTGAAGTCGCTGCTATGCGGTAGACATGATTCACGCGCCCGCTATTTAGGCAGCCGCTAAGGTCTCATTCTTAGTCTTATACACGTAGCGATCTGAGATCCTGATGGCCTGAGATCCCAGTGGCCTAAGTCTGACATCCCTCACCCCGTTTCCTACAGAGGAATGGAGAGTGAGAGGAGACCATCGATAGCGTTTTTCATCTCAGTCAGGACGCTCAGCTATAGGTGTAGACAGAGCTTGTCATAGCTGAAATGTCTGCAGTGATGTGCTCACTGCTCTATTCTCATTCCCTGCTGGCTAAATCGATCGGAACACTCCTCCTCGCTTCAGCTCATCCGTTGTGCGCCTGTTCGAACCATCCGTGACTGGTTGACCCGCACTCTCTGCAGGAGACATTCATGTTTTATCGACTATCGGAATTGCTGGCCCACCGAATCCGGTGGGGGTTGGCGATCGCCTGGCTGTTACTCATTGCCTCGCTGTTCTTCGACCCCATCTCATCCTGGCTGACACTCCCCGATCGCTCCTTCAGCCCGTTTCGGATTTTGCCGGACACCTGCATTCAAGTTCAAGGACACTGCCTGAAAGACACTCCCTATGCAATTGGAGCCCCAGTGTTTTGGGGGGCGATCGTGCCAGCCGCTATCTTCATCCTGCTGGTCTTCGGTCACGAACTGTGGCGGCGCATTTGTCCGCTCTCGTTCTTTTCCCAGCTTCCACGCGCCCTCAACTCTCAACGGCGCATTCGGACCGTCAACGCCAAGGGAAAAGTCCGCTACGAATTGGCCAAAGTGAAGTCGAATTCATGGTTGGCCCGCAATCACATTTACCTGCAGATGGGATTGTTCTATCTCGGACTGTGCTCGCGCATTTTGTTTGTGAATTCCAATCGCACCGCTCTCGGATGGTTTTTGCTGGGCACCATTGGCTGCGCTATTGGGGTGGGCTACTACTACGGCGGTAAATCTTGGTGCAATTACTTTTGCCCCATGTCTCCCATTCAGAAGATTTATGCAGAACCGGGGGGATTGTTCACTAGCAAAGCTCATTTTTCTGCGGGGACTGTGACTCAGTCCATGTGCCGCACCATCGATAAGCAAGGGCAAGAGCGCAGCGCTTGTGTTGCCTGCCAAACCCCTTGCTTAGATATCGATTCGGAACGCAGCTATTGGGAAAGCATCAACGCCCCCAATCGCAAATCGCTTTACTACAGCTACTTCGGTTTGATGGTGGGATATTTCGGCTACTACTACCTCTATGCCGGAAATTGGGCCTACTACATGTCTGGTGTTTGGGCTCACCAAGACAATCAATTGGCGACACTATTCGATCCCGGTTTTTATCTGTTTCATGTTCCCGTTCCCATTCCCAAACTGGTTGCCGTTCCATTAACTCTAGGACTGTCGGCATTAGTTTCGATGGCCATCGGCCGCAAAATTGAAGTTTGGTATCGGGCCATCGGCGAGCGCATCAATCTACAGGACAACGATATCCGTCAGCACCATATCTTTACTCTCTACACCTATTGCTGCTTCAACATCTTTTTTATCTTCGGGGGTCGGGCGTTTGTCAGTCGCCTTCCCCTGCCCGTGGTGTATGTGTTCGAAGCGGCGATCGTTGCCCTCAGTACTGTGTGGCTGATTCGCACCATACGTCGCACCCCCAAGCGTTACGCTCGCGAGCGGATGGCGAGTCGCCTGCGCCAGCAACTCGCCAAACTCCGGTTAGATGCCGGCGTTCTTGGCGATCGCAAATCTCTCGATGACCTCAGCACTGACGAAGTGTACGTACTGGCCAAAGTTCTACCCGAATTTACTCAAGAAAAGCGATTGGCCGCCTACAAAGGAATGCTGCGGGAGCTGCTGGCCGAGGGATATGTCGAGTCCAGTCGCAGTCAAGCCATGTTGGCTCAAATGCGCCGTCAGTTGGATATTCGCGATCGCGACCATCAAGCCGCACTGACTGAAGTGGGGCTTGACCATCTACCACTCACTTCATCCGGTGATTCGAAACGCAGGGATGCGCTGATGTCGGCAGTGGGGTATCGCCAAGCCATATCCAGAATTCGCCGCTTGCAGCATCAGCAACGTGGCAACAGCGATAGTGCATCTTTTGGCCCACCAGACATTCATACCTATGCCATAACTTCCACCGAACAGCAGCGACTGGAACACTGCCGTGAGTCAAAAGAAGGAGGCGTTAAACGCTCCGAAATTCTTCTCCAGCAGTTGGTCATGCTGTCCCAGCGCGATCGTATTCTCGATCAACCCGCATTACAGGTTCAATCCGAGGCCGTTGCACTCTTAAAAGCCGCTCTCGCGCGAAAAAAACGCCGCGTTGTCACGGCACTGCTCCGGCAAATAGCCACAATTCCCAGCCCGTCTATCCAAACGATGGCACGAGCCCTAGCTGGTCTGGCGCCCACAGCATTGCAACAGGTGCTATCCGAACAACTGCCTCTGCTCAATCAGCAGCTTCCGCCCCACCTACTATCGAGCCTGAGACGGTTTGCCAATGCCGCTCCCCCCCCTACCGAAGTTCTAGCATCTGAGTTGCCTCGCAGCGCGATCGCCAGAAGCCTGAAAGCATTTGGCCAAGACCTCGATCCGATCGCACAGGCAGTAGGGTTGTACGTGCTTGCCACCATCGATATTCGCAGCAGTCAACAGGTGGCTCAACGGCTTCAAGGCAGTTCTGCAACACTCAACCGGTTGGTGGCCGAAGCGATCGATACGCTGATGGAGCAGGACCCAGGCATAACGTCCGATCGAACCCCTACAGAGTTCTCTCACCCTGAATTCTTAGCATCGACATGCCCAACCACCTTCCGCACGATTGAAAAACTCGTCTGTTTGAGTAATAGCGATTTCTTCAAAGGTATTCGCAGCGAAACGTCGATCGAACTCAGTTACCGCGCTCGCGTACTGACCTATGACCTCGGGGATGAAATTGTGGGCTTGGATGCCGATCGCCGCGAGTTGCTGTTGCTCATGGAAGGAGGCGCCCGAATTGAAACGGTGGGAGAGACAGGAATAGTGGAGGTTCAAGACCTGGCATTTGGGACAGCGCTCGATGAGTTGGAAGTGGCCGGACATCCTACCCACCCTGGAAAAATCGAAGCCACTCGTCCGGGGACTCGCATCTTAGCGATTCCAGTCGATGAATTCGACGATCTTATGGATGCAGATTGGAGCTTTGCTCGCAAAGTTGCCGAGATGGAAAGCCACCGCCTCCACCAGCTTCTACGCTGCTCCTGAGTTTGGGGATGGTGACCGGAAACTCGGTCCCACACAGCCCACACCCCAGTTTTCGGGTTTCTAGTTTTGGGGCTTCTCGTTTTTCTCCTCAAGACACGACACGAACAGAGGACATTCAAATCATGGCTGACTGTCAAAACCATCGCGACCTTCCCGCTCGTAGAGACGCAGCAAACGAGCTTCGCGATCGCGTTTGCGACACCGCTGTTGCAGGATTCGATCTAACCTCTCCCGCGACCAACACCGATGAAACTCGTTTCGAAGCATTGGGATTGCCGGGATTTGCCTCCTTTACGAAAGCGTTAAAGCACAACCCGGACAACGGCTTGGTTGACACGGGGTCGTTTGCGTCGTTGCTGGCGGCAATTGACGTCGGGACTCAAGCTGCATTTGAAACCGTTCAGTTGGGAGGGGGCGATCGCCGTTTAGCCAACCCTCTCAATGCCTATTCCTTTCAGCTGATTGGCAATGACTCTAACGGGGCCCGTATGGCTCCCGCCCCCGCCTTTGACAGCCGTAACACAGCTGTGGACATGGTGGAACGGTATTGGATGGCGCTATGCCGGGATGTTCGCTTCGACCAGTACGATTCCAGTCCACTGATCGAGGCCGCTTGCGACGATCTCAATCAATTGGGATTCGAACAGGAGTTTGGGTTTTGCTGCACTCCCCAGACCCTCTTCAGAGGCCCCTACGATGGGTGCGATATCGGTCCTCACGTCTCTCAATTCCTGCTCAAAGATTTTTTGTTTGGCAATCAGCCCATCCAACAGCAGCAGCTGTATCCCCTAGCCGGTTTGGACTATCTGACTGATTTGGAGACTTGGCATCGCGTGAATAACGGTGACATCGATCCCACAGGCAGCGACACCTTAGTCGGCACCCGCTACATTTCAACCTTGCGCGATGCCGGTCAATGGGTACATGTTGACTTTCCCCACCAGTCCAGCCTGTGGGCCACCATTACACTACTGGGTCAGCAGGCGATGCTAACGGCCGCCAGCCCCTACGCTAATGGTTCCATCACCACCTCAGAAGCCTTTGGCAGCTTGGGTGGACCAGATATCACGATCCAGAGCGGCTTTGCGGCTGTTTATGGCCTCAAGCACGCCTGGTTCCAAAAGTGGTGCGTGCATCGCCGCTTGCGCCCGGAAGTATACGGCCAGCGGCTGGAACTCTTCCGTCGGGGCATCTTGGGTCATCCATTCGACGACACCTTCAATACACTGTTTGGCGCAGGGGCTGAAGTGTGGAGGCAGACCTGCGTGCTCGATCGCATCTTTAAGCACAACCAAGCCCTCAATCAACGGTTGTGTAGAGGGGACGAAGATGGAACGTGGCTGTTACCGATCGCATTTCCCGAAGGTTCTCCCACACATCCGTCTTATCCTGGCGGACATTCGGCGTTTATTGCCGCAGGTGCAACGATCGCCAAAGCTTTCTTTGCTGACTGTGTGATTGCCAGTCCACAGGTGCCCAGAGCCGACGGTCAAGATCTTGCAGACTTTAGCGGTGAACCTCTTACCATTCATGGCGAACTCAATAAGCTGATTGCCAACGTGACGCTATTTCGGGATGGTGCGGGGATGCACTGGCGCACCGATGGTACGACGTCTGGCGATCCGGGAACGGCGATCGCTACCGGGGGGAATTTGTTGGGAGAATCAATGGCCGTCAGTATGCTGCGCGATCTCAAGCAAACCTATCGCGAGGAGATTGGGACGTTCGAGTTTAAGGGCATTACGGGAGATCCCATCCGGATTTAGGACGCTCTTTTCGGCTTATAAAATCATCAGCCACAGAAATCGCGCACGATCTCTGTGGCTTTGTAGTCAATACGCACTGACAGCCGTTTATGCAGTAACCACTTCAGCAGACATGGTTTTAAAGTCCAGATGACCATCACTATCGGTATCTACAAATACCGTCGAGCCATCGACGTACTCACCTCGCAAGATGCCTTTGGCAATCTGGTTTTCCAGTTCCCGCTGAATCGCTCGCTTGAGAGGCCGAGCGCCATAAGCCGGGTCATAGCCTGCCGTCACGATCGCGTCAATCGCCTCATCGGTGAGCTTGAGCGCCAACTTGCGCTCCTCCAACCGTCGGGCCAATGCTGCCACCTGCAATTGCACGATACCGCGTAGCTGATCGCGGACCAGGCTGTGGAAAATGATGATGTCGTCAATCCGGTTGAGGAATTCGGGACGGAAGCTCTCCCGCATGGCGGCCATCACCAAGGTACGCATCTCGTCATACTTATTGTCATCTCCCGCCACATCCAAGATCACCTGCGAGCCAATGTTGCTGGTCATGATGATGATGGCATTCTTGAAATCCACCGTGCGTCCTTGCGAGTCGGTGACGCGGCCATCATCCAGAATCTGCAGCATGACATTGAAGACATCGGGGTGGGCCTTCTCGATTTCGTCAAACAGAATCACCGAGTAGGGACGACGACGAACCACTTCCGTCAATTGACCGCCTTCGTCATAGCCCACATAGCCTGGAGGGGCACCAATGAGGCGAGAAACGGCGTGCTTCTCCATATATTCCGACATGTCGATGCGCACCATCGCTTCTTCGGTATCGAAGAGAAAGGCCGCCAGTGCTTTGGCCAACTCGGTTTTTCCCACCCCAGTGGGGCCGAGAAAAATAAAACTAGCAATCGGTCGATTGGGATCGGATAGACCGGCCCGCGATCGCTGAATTGCTTCCGACACCGCCGTCACCGCTTCAGACTGACCGATCACCCGCTCGTGCAGTACATCTTCTAGATGCAAGAGCTTCTCTTTCTCTGATTCCACGAGCTTGATAACCGGAATGCCCGTCCACTTGGAAATAATCTCGGCGATATCGGCTTCGGTAACCTCTTCCCGCAGCAAGCTACGACCGCTAGTCTGAGACTCCAGCAAGTCGGCTTCGACTGCTTCCAACTGCTGCTGCAATTCCGCCAGTTTTCCGTATTTCAGTTCTGCCGCTTTATTTAGATCGTAATTCCGCTCTGCCTGCTGAACCTCGACGTTGACGCGATCGATCTCTTCCTTGACGGATTGAATTCCATCCAGAATCTCTTTCTCGGATTGCCACTGGGCGTTCAACGTGGACTGATCTTCTTTCAGATCGGCCAGTTCTTTTTCCAAGCGCTCTAGTCGCTCGCGAGATGCCGGATCGACTTCTTTTTCTAGCGACAGTCGCTCCATCTCTAACTGGAGAATCTTACGATCGATTTCGTCCAGCTCTTCCGGTTTGGAGGTAATCTCCATCTTCAGCCGAGCGGCAGATTCGTCCACCAGGTCGATCGCCTTATCCGGCAAGAAGCGATCGCTGATGTAGCGATTGGAGAGTGTTGCCGCTGCCACCAATGCCGAATCCGAAATCTGCACCCCGTGATGCACCTCGTAGCGCTCCTTCAACCCGCGCAAAATCGAGATGCTGTCCTCCACCGATGGCTGATCGACGTAGACTTGCTGGAAACGTCGCTCCAGCGCGGCGTCTTTTTCCAGGTGTTGGCGGTATTCATCCAGTGTGGTTGCACCAATACAGCGCAACTCCCCACGGGCCAGCATAGGCTTGAGCAAATTGCCCGCATCCATTGCCCCCTGCGATGCGCCAGCCCCCACCATCGTATGGATTTCATCAATAAATAAGATGACCCGACCGTCAGAGCTGGTCACCTCTTTCAACACCGCTTTCAGGCGTTCTTCAAATTCGCCCCGATATTTGGCTCCGGCAATCAGAGCACCCAAGTCCAGAGAAATGAGAACCCGATCGCGCAAGGAGTCCGGCACGTCTCCGCTGACGATACGCTGGGCCAGCCCTTCGGCGATCGCCGTTTTCCCCACCCCAGGCTCGCCAATCAACACTGGATTATTCTTGGTGCGACGAGACAGAATTTGAATCGTGCGGCGAATTTCGTCATCTCGACCAATCACCGGATCGAGCTTGCCGTTTCGTGCTAATTGAGTCAGATCGCGACCAAATTTCTCCAGCGCCTCGTATTTTCCTTCCGGATTCTGGTCGGTAACTTTGTGATTGCCTCGAATGCCGTCAACAATCTCCTTCAGTCGATTCTCGTCCAGATTTCCCTCTGCCAGCAGCGGTCGCCCAAACCGATCGTCTTTGGCGAACCCCAACACCAGGTGCTCGATGGAAATATAGTCATCACTGTAGTCTTTGCGATACGCCTCAGAGCGATCGAGCAAAGAATCCAAGCTGCGCCCCAGATAGACCGAGCCGCCACCACCTGACACCTTAGGCTGACGGCTGATAAACCCATCGGCGCGATCGCGCAGCTTGTCAATGTTGGCCCCAGCTTTCTGGAAAATCGTCGCGGCCAGTCCGCTGTTGTCTTCCAGCAACGCCCGAAACAAATGCTCGGAATGAATTTGCTGGTGGTGAGCGGCTTTGGCAACATCTGGTGTGCGAACAATGGCAGACCAGGCTTTCTCGGTAAACTTGTTAGGATCGGTTGGTTGCATCGGCGCGTTCTGTTGGGTGAGCGGGGTGTTGAATCGATCGCTTTGTAAATCCATTCTATGCAGTGGCAGCCCTCACGCGAGGATCGGTCTGCGCCGTCTTCTCGATACGTATTGCCGCACCTTATCTCTCAGTGCCTCAAGCGCAATACCGTACTGCCCCTAGCCTGCAAGCCACCCGACTCGATGGTCATTCACCGCAATCATTAACTTTTCCAACTCCTTCACTCGCGTTCGTCCCCCCTCTATTTCCCCCCTCCGAGTCCACAGGGATGTCCACTCCCGTTCCACCACCCTCGCCCCCAGCCCCTTAACCCACGGCAATAAACCCCTTCAATCCATTGCCTCCAGACATAAGTGATTGCAACGCGCATTATTTAATTTCGATAACATCGGTCGTGGGAGTGTAAAAAAGAACACAAAATGCGTGCTTTTTAGTAAGAACGAGTTCTTGCAAATCCCAGATCGGCGATCCGATACCGAACTTTTTCCCGTAAAGAAGTCGGTAGTATCACCTTAGCTAGTAACCAATATCCGCAATAGAGCTTTTGCCGAGACCGAGAAGTTTCTTTAAAACTGGTTATTTTCAAGTAAAGCAAATGTGTGAGGCTCACACAAAAAGGTGATTTCTGGTAACAAAACGTTGCCCTAAGTCTCGGCAAATTTGGATGTGCAGTTTGTAAAATGGCTGCTTTAATCGGTAATACTTCACGCTATTTTTGGCATACTGCTTGATATTGCGACCATCAATTCACGCTGATGACTCCATTCAGGAGATTTAGCTGTTGTCCGTTTTCCTGCCTATGGATGAGTCAACAATAAAGCCGCCTTCAACTAGTCATGTGCTAGACAAGCTCTGTCAGGCTTTTGATTGTATTTGCGGGGAACTTTGGTCTCCAAACACAGAGCGATTGGTACTGGTTCGAGAATGTAGCTGGACTCATGTCAATTGTCCGGTTCCTGCAATTCGCACCTTATCTCGTCCCGCAGAGATGGAGGTCGGTACGGGGAGCGCAGGCAATGCCTGGAGTGCTCGCAAGCCCCAGTTTCTCAGCATGCTCGATCCGTCGAGTAAGGATCTGGCAACCTTAAGTTCGATCGCGATCGCTGCAGGCGCGATTGCAGAGCTGAGTATTCCCGTGATTCGAGATAGCCAGGTACTAGCTGTCAGCACCTTTTACTATCAGCGTCCTCCACAGCCCTACCAAGTCGCTGGCTTGGTGTCCGAGACGATTCAGTCGATGACTCAGTTGCTGATCTCGGAACGCCAGTCCTTGGAGCAGCAAAAAACATCTTCCCAAGCTCTGTTTGACAGTTTGATGGGGTTGTATTGCGTGACCGCTGCCGGTCAATTTGTGAATGCCAACACCAACCTAGCCCGCATCTACGGCTACGAATCTGCCGATCGGCTGATGGCCAGCGTTCAAGATGTCGATCGGCAACTATACGTCCAACCCCAGCGGCATACGGCATTACTGGACGCCATCGAAGAATCGGGGTTGGTCCAAGGCTTCGAGTCGGAAGTCTACTGCCGCGATGGCTCAACCAAGTGGATTTCGGAAACAGCTCGAGCAATTCGCGATGCTAACGGCCGATTGATCGGCTGCGAGGGGGCGGTTGAAGATATCACCGCTCGCAAGCGCGATCGGGAAATGATCGAGTTCATGGCCTACTACGATGTCCTCACCGGTTTGGCCAACCGCATGCTATTTCACGATCGCCTAACGCAAGCGATTTCCAATGCCCACCGCTCCCACGACAAAATAGCGGTCCTCTTTATCGACGTCGATCGGTTCAAAACCATTAATGATTCTCTCGGGCACAGTGTCGGAGATGCTCTTTTGCAAGAGGTGACTGAACGATTAAAAAGCAGCCTTGGAGAGGGGGATACGTTGGCTCGCTGGGGAGGGGATGAATTTGCCCTCCTGACCCCATTTACTCAGGCTGGTGACGCTGCCAAACAAGCCCGCGCCCTCCTCGAAAGCCTGGAAAAGCAAATGATGTTCAGTGGCCAACCCCTGCACGTTACGGCCAGTATTGGAATTGCTCTTTATCCCACGGATGGAGATAACGCTCAAGCCCTAATGCAGAACGCAGGAACGGCCCTCCACCGTGCGAAAGACTTGGGACGCAATACCTATCAGTTTTACAACGCAGCCATGAATGCTCAGGCAACCACGCGGTTGTCACTGGAAAACGACTTGAGAATGGCGCTGCAACGAGAGCAACTGCAGCTGTACTACCAACCCCAAATCGATACCCATAGTGGTAAGGTTCTGGGATTTGAAGCCTTGCTGCGCTGGAATCATCCCAAGTTGGGCTTGCTGCTACCCAATCGATTTATTCCCATTGCGGAAGAAAGCGGTCTGATTACAGTCATGACCGATTGGATTCTCACGGCCGCCTGTCGGCAAATGTGCCGATGGCACCAGATGGGGTTTTCCTGGCTGCACGTGGCCGTTAATCTTTCGGCGAGAGAATTTCAGCAGCCTCAATTACTTTCACTCGTATCGCAAGTATTGGAAAAAACCGGCCTACCGCCCCGCGCTTTGGAACTCGAAATTACCGAGAGCGTGGCTATGCAAGATGCCAACCGCACCATCCGGATTCTGTCCGAATTGAGAAAAATGGGGGTGCTGATTTCCATTGATGACTTCGGAACCGGTTATTCTTCAATCAGCTACCTCAGGCAGTTTCCCTGCGATACCCTCAAGATCGACCGGTCGTTCATTGCCGACCTGGGCAGCAGTGACAGTGCCGACTTAATCGGACGTTCGGTTATTAGTCTTGGGCAAGGCCTCAATCTCAAAGTTGTGGCTGAGGGCGTCGAAACCCCGAAACAACTCGAGTTCCTCAAACAAGCCAATTGCGATTCCGTTCAAGGATTCTGGTTCAGCCGCCCGGCCCCAGCTTCCGTGGCGGAGAACAAATTGATACAAAGAAACAAAGAGTATCGTATATGAATTAAATTTTTTACTCGATATCTCCGTATATTTTTCTATTTTCTGTTAATATAGTACGGCCTATTGGTGTCGTATCAGTGTTTTCTCGCGCATGACAGGTACATCGCCTAGTTCTGATGGTTCGGAGGACCGCTCGGGTTCTTCCGAGCGGGAATCTAGCAACCCCCCCGAGCCATCGCTAGCTAAGCCCGAACTAGAACCGGTGGTGGCTGCAGCACTCGAGTTCGTTGCCCTGTTCCGTTTCAATCCAGATGCGTTCATTGTAACCACGGTGACAGACCGGACGTTTTTGGCTGTGAATCCGGGGTTTGTCCGTTTGACTGGCTACTCCCAAGAGGAAGTGGTGGGAAAAACTATGTCGGACGTCGGGTTATGGGTGGACGGTACCGCTCACGCCCATTGCATTCGCGACCTCAGTCTGGGAACACCCAAGTGTCACCAACTGGATTATTTAACGGCCGATCGCCAGCGGCAAATTGGTTTGGTCTCCGTTGAAATCATTACGGTGGCAGACTACCCCGTATTGCTAACGATTGTGCGGGATGTCAATCAATATCAGCAGGAGCTGAGCGATCTGCGCACCCGCAGCCAGCAACTGCAAGCCTTCACGGCGATCGCCACGATCGCATTGCAAGCGTCGTCTCTTCCGATTGCTCTGCGCGCCATGCTGAAGCAAGTGCGTGGTGTGACGGGGTTTACCTTTCTGGTCATGGAGGCTTACGACGCCGAGCAGCGCACGCTCAAATTTCTGGCTGCCGAGGGATTGGTATTTTCCGACGATAGCGTTGTTGAATTTCCCGAAGAATCCACCCTCTCCGGAGAGGTGGCTCGCAGCCGTCAAGCCGTTATTCGCCATGGGGTTGGAGCCGTCGCACAAGGGGAAATCCCGTTGCTGGCCAACCTTCCGTCCCCCGAAACGGTTATCTGTCTACCCATGATTGGTCGCAGAGGGCTGTATGGCACCCTTATCCTCGCTCACCCTCGCGTTATTTCTGTTAAGCCCGAGATGCTCGACTGGTTGCAGGGACTCTGTAATTACATGGCCACGTTTGCCCAGCGATCTCGACAGGAAGAGCAACTGCGTTACACAGCCTTCCACGACCCGCTGACCGGCTTACCCAATCGAACGTTGTTTGAGGATCGGGTCGGGCGGGCGTTTGCACGGGGGCGTCGGGATTCGAACGTGACGTTTGCCGTACTGTTTCTCGATCTCGATAATTTCAAGCAAATCAATGATGATTTGGGGCACGGTTCGGGCGATCGCCTGCTGGCCGAGCTAGCCCAGAGGCTAGAAATGGGATTGAGGCCGGGGGATAGCGTTTCACGCATGGGGGGAGATGAGTTTACCTTTTTGCTGGATGGCATCCAGCAGGTCACGGATGTCAGCCGTATCGCCGAGCGCATCCTCAGTCAGATCTCGCAGCCCCTTGCTGTAGACGGTCAAGATGTGACCATCAGCGCCAGTATCGGCATTGCGATCGCCTCGGAGAACTACGAAACCCCTCAGGAGCTGATCCGGGACGCCGATGCAGCTATGTATCGGGCAAAGTCCAGCGGCAAGAACTGCTATGCCGTTTTCGATGCCTCTATGCATCAAAGAGCCCAAGCCCAGTTACAGATGGAAGCGGAGTTACGTCAGGCGATCGCCAATCACCAACTGAGAGTGCTGTATCAACCCATTGTGTCCCTCAAGTCGGGCCGCATCGAGGGGCTTGAGGCTTTGGTGCGTTGGCAGCATCCCCAGCGCGGATTGCTGTCTCCGTCAGAGTTTCTTCAGATTGCGGAAGACTCTTCCCTCGTGGAAGAGATCGATCGGTGGATGCTGGATGAAGTGTGCCTGCAAATGCAGGATTGGCGGCAATTATCGGAGGGGCAAGTCCCTCCCACTGCAGTCAATTTCTCCGCCCGCAAGCTGCAGAATCCTCGCCTAGCAGCCTACATTGACCGGGTACTCAGCGATCTAGCCCTCACGCCCGAACACCTGCAATTGGAGTTTGCCGAGAGCTCGCTATCTCAATTGTCCGAGGCCACGACAGCTACCTTGCAGCGGCTGCAGCAAATCGGGATCAAGGCCGCGATCGACGACTTTGGTACCGGCTTTCTCCCCATCAGCAAACTCTACGGATTTCCCGTCGATCGCATCAAAATCGACCAGTCATTCGTCAAAGAAATCGAACAAGGGGGGCAAAACCTCTCGATTGTGAGAACGTTAGCTACATTAGCCAGACAATTGGGACTATCGGTAACTGCTGAAGGGGTGGAAACTGCCGGGCAGTTATCGCTGTTGCGAGCGGTGGGCTGCGAATCCGGTCAAGGCTTTTTCTTCTCAGAACCGCTGGAGGGGGAGAGTGTCTGGGGGCTGATCACCTCCCAGCCCCGTTGGTAGCGGGTTTCGAGATCGGTTACTCTCTGGCAACACGAATTCGACGGACTGTACAAAACAAGAACCCCCCAATCCGGTGGATCTTCTCCAAATCAGCATGCATTGGCGAACGGTTTAATGAACGAGCACCTCTACTGCCTAGCAGCATGCTTGACGTTATAGCCTGACGGAAAAAACTGGCGAAGCTACGGCAAATATTGAAAAAGCCCCACCAATGGTGGGGCTTCATGGCTGACTAAGTCAACCTGAGTTCCATGGCCCTCATCCCCGGCAATGGGAGAAGGGAGAGACGTAAACCCTGATGTTGTCGTTGTGGTGTGGGTTACTATCCCACTCGAATAGCCCTGTCGAACTGACGTTAAGTCAGAGTCAACTAGACAATGAAGTCAGTGCCATCCAGAACGTTGACCTGAACACCTTGCAATAGAGCAGTGTTGTTGGGGGCAAATGTCAGCAGTGCATCTGCGCCAATCTGTTGTGCTCCAGCAAGAACGTCTTGCAGATCGGAGGCACCGAAGCTGAAGGCACTGACATCGAGTAAGTCCGAACTATTGCGGAAATCAGTAACGACATCAGCGGACTCCACATCGAACGGTGCGAACACAAAGGTATCGCGACCGCGGCCACCGGTTAGGGTGTCGTTACCGGGGCCACCAATCAAGGTATCGCGGCCACCGCCACCTACGAGCAAGTCATCACCGTCAAGGCCACTGAGAGTATTCGCCAGATTGCCGGATGCAATGATACTGTCGTCATCGTTTGAGCCGATCGCGTTCTCAATTGAGCTGAGCGTATCGGTTTCAACAACTTCTTCGAAAACATCAGCCAGAACACCTGTTGGGTTCAATGCAACTTCTGCTTCCGAAGCAAGTCCACCCCCAGCATCGACAAGAGTATCTTGAGCAATGGGCCCGTTTACACCAGTCGGAGCATTGTGAAGGTGTATCGCTGAAACGGCACCTGGTACTGGTGTCAGCAGATCGCTGACAGCAAGCCCATCGATTGATAGCTCTTGGCTGTAGCTGGCATTGCCCGCTGCATCGACTGTAATAGTGACACGGCCAAATCCAGTAGCCTCTGAGTCAGATGTAGGACCTGGCTCTTGAGACGCGTCAAGACCGCCTTCAAGCACGATTGTGCGAACACCATCTTCACCGATATCGTCGCTCGTCACGAAAAGCTGTCCGCGGATCTCACCAGCAGGGAAATCTTCAGTGTGAACGTTAAAGTACAGGTTACCTGCGAGGGCTTCCGAGACAAATTCAGCATCTGATAAGCCGTTGAGTGTATCGACTTCAACACCTTCAAACGCTACTGAGAAGCCAGTTTCGCGAACGGCAGTCCCGCTTCCGTCACCATCAAGTGCGATCGATACAGGCACATCCAGATCGGAGAAATCTACCGTATCGACGCCTTCACCACCGGTCAGGGTATCATTTCCTCCTTCGCCAACCAGAAAGTCATCTCCGCCCTGCCCGTTGAGTGCATTGGCCCCGGAGTTGCCACTGAGGGTATCGTCACCAGCCCCAGACCCATTGATATTCTCAAAGCCAATCAGCGTATCTCCGAAGGAAGAGGTTGCATTACCATCCTCATCGAGGTCGACTTCGACGCCTCCCCCAGCCGTAAAGAGAGCGGTGTCAATTCCAGCTCCACCATTCAGAGTGTCTGCCCCGGCAAACGAGTGAATGGCATCGTTTCCTGCTCCACCAACGAGGTTGTTTACCTCGTTGTTACCCAAGATCAGATCGTCGAAGTTGGTTCCGATGACATTTTCAAAGTTGTCAACTTCGGCGATCGGCTCGCCTCCAGCCGGAACAGGTGCACTCAGAAGAGCTCCATCCTGGCTTGCAGGGCCAGGAATTGGAGTGTTCAGATCCAGGTCAATGACGATCCCAGAATTTTGGCCAGAGAAGTCAATTGTGTCGACCCCATCTCCGCCATCAACTCTGGAGAAGAGTTCATCAGACGCTTGAATGAATAGGTCATCCCCTTCACCCAGCAGCACCTCTCCATCCAGCTCTCCAGTATTGAGAACCTCAACAGAGCCAAGAGCACCTGCCGCATCAATCGCGATACCATTGCCCCCGCTAATCGTGCCGCGGTTAACGATGCGACCATCAAAAATGACACCCTCTTCAATCAGGATGCCGGCATCCTCTTCCGATGCAATCAGAGCACCTCGTCTATTACGGATAGACCCATCGAAGGTGGCTTCATCCAAGCCCGAGCCCACGAAGAGTCTCACGCCGGCTGGAACGTTGTCGGTGCCTCGGCCTTGAATCGTACCGGAGTTGATGATGTCGATGTCATCACTTTCAGCGTCACCTGCGGCTCCCACTTGAACGGAGACACCGCTACCCGAGTTGCCTTCACCAGCATCGATCGTGCCGCTGCGAGTATTGACGATACGAATATTGTCACCAGTACCATCAACGTAGAGTGTTCCGTCTCGTTGATCGCCACTGCCCAGAATGTCACCGCTGTTAACGATCCTGACGTTGTCACCATCTAAGTTGACAGCACGGCTCCCCGATTCAATGAGGCCGCGGTTGACGATTGTGAGGTCGTGCTCGGCGTTACCGATATACAAGCCATTGTTGGGTCCAAAAATCTGTCCGTTAGTGTTGTTGACGATGCGACCATTGAAGGCCACTCCATCTTCGACAACAACCCCTCCCAAGAAACCAACGCTAACTTCGGAGGTAATCGTACCGTTGTTGAACACCCGGCCGCTAACGGTTGCTTCCGGTTCGCCGGAACCATTGAAGAACCGCAGACCGCTGGATCCATTGGCTGACACTCGCGCTCCATCCGCAAACACCTCCTCGCCATCACCGCGTCCTTGCAGCAGACCGGTGTTGACGATGTCGATATTCTCGCTACTCGGATCGCCAGCAGCCCCCACCTGAACGGAGACGGCATCGCCCAGGTTACCCTCCCCAGCATCAATGACACCGCTGTGGAAGTTCCTAACGGAAATATCGTCGCCAGTGCCATCAATGTAGACCGTGCCGTTGCGCTGGTCGTCGGTTCCCAAGATGGTGCCGCTGTTACGCACCTCGACATTGTCGCCATCTAAGTTGACAGCGCGACTGCCAGACTCGATAGTGCCGCGGTTGATAATGTCTAGGTCGTGGTTGGCGTTACCGATGTACAAGCCATTGTTGGGGCCAAAGATGCTTCCGCTGTTGCCATTGACGATGCGGCCATCAAACGCCACTCCGTCCTCCACAACCAATCCTCCCAAAAAGCCAACACTGACCTCGGAGGTAATGGTTCCGTTATTGCGGATTGAACCGGTAATTGTGGCTTCAGGATTGCCAGAGCCGTTAAAGAATCTCAGACCGCTAGACCCGTTAGCATCTACACGAGCCCCCTCTGCAAATACCTCAGGTCCATCCCCCCGACCTTGCAACAGGCCATTGTTGGTGATGTTAATGTCTGTATTGCCAGGGTCTCCTTCAGCCCCAACCTGAACGGAAACAGCATCTCCAAGGTTGCCGTCTCCAGCATCGATAACCCCACTTGCCGTATTGGTAAGGCGAAGGCGGTCTACAGTGCCATCGACATAGAGGGTGCCATTGCGTTGGTCGTCGGTACCGAGAATGGTGCCGGAATTGCGCACGCGACTGCCGTCTCCATCACTCAGATCGACGGCACGGCTATTGGAGGAAATCGTGCCAGAGTTCTCTAGCTCCAGGCTATCGCCGGTACTGCTGATACCGTTGAAGCCTCCCGAGATCTCGCCCCGGTTGGCGATCTCAGCGTCGCTACCACTCGCATTCACTGCTGTATTGCCTGCATCGGGTGCAGAAACCGAGCCAGATCGTTCCACTTGCAACGTCGCATCGTCACCCGAAATATCAACGGCGGGTTCACCAATAGGAGCAATAACAGGCTCGTCGATTGAGACGGTTTCGCCATCATCAATAACGATTGAGGTGTCCAGTTGGCCGGAAAATAAGGCAGACATGAATGAATCTCCTAATCATGTGGGTTGATTTTCAGAACAAGTGGCAGGCGTCACCGGCCTGACTCCAAGTTGGAGTTAGGCATTCAGTTGCTATCCCCCACCTGCACGAGAGTTGACTGGGAGGAACTTGTGGCGCGGATTGCTGCGGGATTACCGAGCAAGGTCGCTAGATTGATTGCAAACCGTTGCGCACTTGGAATTACTTCGCTTGAGAACGCCGGACTGCTTACTAATTAGAATGACCGATTTGGCTTGAGAGAATGTCTCAGATTTTGTCTCACGAAAACGACTATTCCTAGCCAATAGGAAGAGATTTAGATATGAGTTAATATCGACTTATCCCACTCTTCATGAGTCCTCAGCAGGCATTCATTTTTAGACGAGCTAAGTCAGAGATCGCGCTGCTCAAATGCTTGTTACGGCAGAGAACATAGAATTCTTGAAGGCTGGATGATTAAAATTTATGTCACTCCAAAGGGCATCCCTTTATCACATATTGAATGGTGTTCAGCTCCATTTTTTGTATCAGTAAGAAAAGCCTTATTTGATTCTCAGAACTTACTCATATTTCAATTTGTAAGTCGATTTTGGGGGCGATCTCTACTCTATACAACGTGTTAAATCGGAGAAAGGAATGCCTTACGCTCATCTTTGTCCTAGGAGTTAGACAAGCTTGCCATGAGGTGTATGGCAAGCTGCTGCGCGAAATACAGTGCTTGAAAGATCCTGCGATACGCAATCGCAGGCCTTCGACAAAATTACGTTTCTCCAATTCTGTTAGTCGCCTAGGCAGATCCCCATGCCTCTAGCTGTGTGAATAAGGGTATCGGCACAATCGACACAACTGTACGAGGCGATCGCCTCATCAATCGGCACCACGTCCACCGAGCGATTGCGCCAGCCCACCATATGTCCGTATTTTTCTTCGGCAATTAGATCGACGGCTTTAACACCGAAGGCTGTGGCCACCAGGCGATCGGTCGCTGAAGGTGTCCCCCCTCGCTGCAAGTGACCCAACACGGTCACGCGAGTATCCAGACCCGTTTTGCCAGAAATCCGATCGCTAATGAAATCTCCAATTCCCCCTAACCTGGGTAGCCCGCTGCGGTGAAGCTGTTGAGCCACCGTTTCCCCCTGTAGGTTTTTCACCCCTTCTGCTACAACGGCCAGGGTATAGGCCAGCCCTCGCTTTTGGCGGTCGAGGATTTTGGCACAGACCTTATCGATGTCGTAGGGAATTTCGGGAATCAAAATAATCTTGGCGCCGCCTGCAATCCCGGCACTAAGGGCAATATGACCGGCATCGCGACCCATTACCTCCAAAATCATCACTCGTCGGTGGCTCTCAGCCGTAGATCTCAGGCGATCGAGGGCTTCTGTGGCAACATTGACTGCGGTTGTAAATCCGATCGCCAGTTCGGTGCCCCCCAAATCGTTGTCGATGGTTTTGGGAATGGCGACTAAATTCATGCCTTGGCCCACTTTGGCCAGCTTGTTCATGATGGCCATGCTGCCATCGCCGCCAATGGCCACCAGCGCACTTAGGCCCAGCCGGTGATAGGCATCGACCACATCTTGAGAGCGATCGCGTACCGTTCCGTCCGGATCGGGATAGGCAAACGGGTTGCCGTAGTTGGTAGTCCCCAACATGGTTCCCCCCAGCGGTAGCTTACCGATGACCGATTCGAGGGTGAGGGAAATCGTATCGCAGGGTTCGGATAAAAAGCCGTGGGTGGCGTTCAGAATGCCGACCACTTCCCAGCCATAACCGTGAACGGCCCGCTGCACCACTGCCCGAATAGCAGCATTAAGACCGGCGCAGTCTCCACCACTGGTCATGACGCCAATTCTTCGAGGGCCGCTCATGCCATACCGTCCCGATTGTCAAAAAAGTTCCGTATGGTTGGTTGTACCGAACTGCGAAGGCGATTCCCAAAAATTAGAGAATTTCTTCAATAAGGGGACTCCTGCCCGGTGCCTGTCTGTCTATCGAGTCCACTATGTGTGCTGACGAAGTCCAACAATCGAGTGAATGCATGAGGTGCATTTTGGGATAGCCTTGATTCCCCAGACTAAACTTGATGTCCTGCCCAATGCCCGCTTCCCGAGCGCACCACTGTGAGTACCTCCCCTCTAAATTCGTCTGAGTCCAAGGCTTCTGAATCCAAGGCTTCTGAATCCAAGGCTTCTGAGTCCAAGGCTGCGGAATTGCCGCCCATCCCTGGCCTGTTACCCAAAGCGCCCAAAGGCTTCCGGTCTGGGTTTGCGGCATTGGTGGGGCGGCCCAATGTGGGTAAGTCCACGATTTTGAATGGGCTGGTGGGTCAGAAGATTGCTATTACTTCTCCGATCGCCCAAACCACCCGCAACCGCCTGCAGGGAATTCTCACTCTCCCCACCGCTCAAATCGTGCTGGTGGACACCCCCGGTATTCACAAACCCCATCATCGTCTAGGAGAAGCGCTAGTTAACACCGCCCGCAGTGCGCTTAATTCTGTGGATGCGGTCATTCTGGTGGTGGATGGTTCGGAAATGGCAGGGAAAGGCGATCGCTTCATTGCCAACTGGCTGTCTCCAGAACTGCCAGTGATCCTCTGTCGCAATAAACAGGATTTGCTGCCGAAAGGTAAAGACAAGCAGGACAAGGGGAAGCGTAGGGCGATCGCGGATTCCTACCGAGAGATGTTGCCGCAGGCCAAAGATGTCAGTATTTCGGCTTTGAATAAAAACAGCCTGGAGCCATTGCTGAGTGCTATTGCATCGCAGTTACCGCAAGGGCCGTACTACTATCCCCCCGACTTAGTCACCGATCGCCCCGAGCGCTTCATCATGGGGGAGCTGATTCGAGAGCAAATCTTGCACCACACCCGCAACGAGGTGCCCCACTCAGTGGCCATCACAATCGATCGTGTGGAAGAAAGCCCCAAGATTACCCGCATTCTGGCTACGGCGATCGTCGAGCGCGATTCGCAAAAAGGGATCTTAATTGGCAAGGGGGGTCAAATGCTCAAGACGATTGGAAGTGGAGCCCGCCAACAGATTCAAAAATTGATTGTTGGCAAAGTCTATTTGGAGCTGTTTGTGAAGGTGAGGCCCAAGTGGAGGCAGTCTGCTGGGCTGTTGGCTGAGCTGGGATATGCGGAGGAATAGTCCTCTCGCCAGACACAACGAAGAGAGAACAACATAACGCTCGCCAATTTACCCACTACACTTTTGGTCAAGTAGCGATCGCTGGAGAGTGTAAGATGTCAAGTTCGATCGCAATTAACGACTCTTGGTTCAAAACCGAGCGGATTAATGACGACCTCTACCTCATCACAGAGCACCGCTATTACTGGTGGAATCGAGCGAATCTGTGGTTGGTGAAAGGGGACAAGCAGGATCTGCTGATCGATACGGGGTTAGGGGTGGCCAGTCTTCGTCACCATCTAGCAGACCTAATTGATAAGCCGTTGTTGGCGATCGCCAGTCACATTCATTTCGACCATGCGGGAGGCATGGTGGAGTTTGACCACCGAGCCATTCATGCAGCAGAAGCGGAAGCTTTACGGCAAGGGGATAATTACGAAGCGCTGTGTACTCCGGAGCAAGGCTGGGTGCTGCCCGAACACTTTGAAGTCGAACCCCATCCCGGCTTTACCGTGACTGAATACCGGTTAAGAGAAGCAGAACCAACACAGATTTTGCAGGAAGGAGACGTACTGGATTTGGGGAACCGAGCGTTTGAGGTGATGCACTTGCCCGGTCACTCTCACGGCTGCATTGCGTTGTTCGATCCGCAGTCTCGCGAGCTGTTTTCAGGCGACGTGATTTACGATGGCGAGCTGCTGGATGAGTTGCATTGCAGCGATATTCCCACGTATATCGCCACCTACGAACGCCTGCAGAAGCTAGCGGTGGAAACGGCTTATCCCGGTCACTACCGCATTTTTGGAAAGCAGCGTTACGACCAAATTATTGGTGAGTATTTGGATGCCAGACGGAAGCCGGGATGTCCTGCAGAGCACCACAGGGCTGAATAGGTCAGATTGTCAGGCAACAACTACGGCTGACAGTGCCTCGACGACCTCATCGTGCATGACCCTGGCTCCAGATTGCAGGTATTCCATTGCGGTCAGAGCAGCCCAGTGGGCTTCCCAGTCCGAGCCAGTGCAGCAATCTTCAATTACGTGGATGTGGTAGTCGTGCTGGTGGGCATCGACGGCGGTGTAATGGACGCACACGTTGGTCATTGCTCCCATCAACAGTACGGTGTCAACCTTCAACCCTCGCAACAGTAAATCCAAGTCGGTAGCGAAGAATCCGCTGTAGCGTCGCTTGACGATAGGGAATTCGCCGTCGATGGGGGCCAGTTCGTGATAATGCTGAGTGCTGGCCCAGGTTTCCAAGCAGTGGATGGCTTCAGAACCGTCCAGTTCGCGGCCAAAATCCACCATTTCTTTACGGTGAACTTCTTGTAGGTGAACGATCGGTAGCTTGGCCGCTCGCGCGGCTGCCAGCACTTGTTTGGCTTTGGGCAATACCTCGGCAGCTCCCACATGAGGGAGATTTCCTTCGCCCGTGAACACTCCAGTTTGAAAATCGACGCAAATCAGGGCAGTGCGGTCTAGGGGGAGTTGAAGCATGGCGATCGCCTCCTTATGCATCACGAATGCCGAGCTGTTGGAAATGTTGTGAGCGGCACCGGTTGGCTCTCTAACGCTGAGTGGTATCGACCCAGGGGGTGAGGGCTCTGGATATCCAGCGCAAGCTGTAGTCGAGGGTGAGGCCGATCGCCCCAATTAACGCAATGCAGAACAACACCTTCTCGGTTTGCAAAAATCGCTGAGCTTGCACGATGGTGAATCCCAATCCCGATTGGGCGGCTACCAGTTCGGCAATGACCAAGTAATTCCATGCGCCAGAAATATTGACCCGCAACGTATCCAGAACGCTGGGAAATACCCCCGGAATAATCACCCTTGTCAGCACTTCCCAGCGGTTAGCCCCGAGGGTATAGGCCACATTAATCATCTCGCTGGGAATAAATTTGACGGCATCGGCCACCATGATGGCGTTGTACAGCACCACGCCTAAGAAGACGATCAGCACTTTGGATGCTTCGTCGATGCCTACCCAAATAATTATCAGCGGGACAAAAGCGACTACCGGCATGTAGCGCACGGTGCCCACAATCGGAGCAAACAAGCTTTCCATGCTGTAGAACGTCCCCATTGCCACCCCCATCGGCACCCCGATGATGGCGGCCAAAACGAAGCCCCCCAGCACCCGACCGCAACTGGCCAGGACATCTGTAATCAGACTGTCTTGGGTAAACATCTCCCAGCCCGATCGCAACACGGCAGTTGGCGTGGGTAGAAACAGAGCGCTGACCCAGCCGTTGTAGCTGAACACGGCCCATAGCGTCAGCGGGACTGCCAAGGACGCGATCGCAATCAGCAGCGATAACCAGCCAGGAAATCCCTGACGGATGCTCCAAAAGACCGAAGGGCGGAGATAGCGATTGTCGGGAGCAGAAGACAGTGGTAGGGGCTCGTCAAAACTGGATTGAGTCACGCACGGTTCCCAAGACAGTGCCTACAGCATGCGGCGGTAACTCGGGTTGCTCTGTGTTCAACTTGACATTTTGCTCGGAACGTATGGGGTTAACTGGGGCATGGCAAACTGCTCACAGGTCGAAAGCCCCGAGCAGTCCAGCCCTGACCGGATAAGAAAAAACACTCGAGCAATCTGCGTAGCGGTTTGCCGACTGCCACCACACCTTAGGAAATGCTTGTGGTCAAAAGCTTCGTCAGTCCTTCGCCAACCGTCCGCTCCGATGCTGTTTTCTCGGCTGCCAAGCTGGAAGTGCGGAATGTGAGTAAAGACTTCAGGGTGAAAGGGGGGCGGCTGCGGGTGCTGGATGGCATTAATTTGGCGCTGCGGGCTCAGGAATTTGCTTGTTTGGTGGGGGCTTCGGGGTGTGGAAAGTCAACGCTGCTGAATATTGTGGCGGGGTTAGTGAAGCCGTCTACCGGTGACATTGTGGTGGATGGTCAGCGGGTGTTGGGGCCGGGGTCCGATCGCGGCATGGTGTTTCAGAGCTATACGCTGTATCCCTGGCTGACGGTGGCGAACAATATTGCGTTTGGGTTGAGCTTGCGCAGGTTGTCGAAGCAACAGCAACAGGAGCGGGTGCAGTACTACCTCGATGTTGTGGGCCTATCTCGGTTTGCCAATGCCTATCCCAAGCAGTTGTCGGGGGGGATGAAACAACGGGTGGCGATCGCTCGGGCGCTGGCGGCGCAACCCGAAGTGTTGCTGATGGACGAGCCGTTTGGGGCGCTAGATGCTCAGACGAAAGAACAAATGCAGCAGTTTTTGCTGGAGCTGTGGCGCAAGACTCACACGACGGTGTTGATGATTACCCACGATGTAGAAGAAGCGATTTTTCTGTCGCAGCGGGTTTATGTGATGGGGGCGAATCCGGGGACGATTCGACGAGCGATCGCGATCGACTTGCCGGAGGAGCGCAATTTGGATACCAAACTCTCCAATCACTTTTTGGATATCAAGCGGGAGTTGTTTCATACGTTGAGAGCGTAGCTCGAGTCAGGTCGCTAAGGTACTGAATTCTTGTTTTGATAACTCTCGAACGTTCCAGTAGCAGCTTTTTCCAGAGGGAATTCAATCAATCTTTTTCCCAATTCGTAGTGTGTTTGACACCGCAATTTGAATAAATCCGAATAATTGCCTCAATGCCCCAAACTCTTGAGGAAACGTCATGGCTAAGTTTCTCCCTTCGTTGACCCGACGTCGTGCTCTGTGGTTGATGGGTGGTGTAGCTGGAAGCCTCGCTCTGAATGCGACGAATCGGCAGGCGGCGAACGGTGCCAGCGGCAGTTCGGTTCCCAAGCAGACTGTAAAAGCAGCGACCGGCAGCACGCTGTGGATTGGGTACGTACCGATGTTTGTGGCGTTGGAGAAAGGATTTTTTAGCGAGGGGGGGCTGGAGTTGGATTATCGGGTGTTTAGTGGCAGTACTGAAGCAGATGCTGCGTACGGTGCAGGACGATTGCAGGGGATTAATAATGTGACGTCGGAGGCGGTGGCACTGCTGTCGAAGGGGCAGGACTATCGCATTATTCAGGTTGCCGATACGTCGTTGGGGGGAGACGGTATTTTGGCTCGTAATAGTGTAAGCGATATTGCAGATTTTAAGGGGCGCCAAGTAGGGGTGGAATTGGCGGGGGTGAGCCATTTCTTTTTGTTGCAGGTGCTAAAAGAAGCGGGGTTAACTGAGGACGATATCTCGATTAGCAATTTGACTCCAGATGCGGCAGCGGCGGCGTATCAGGCTGGGCGGATTGATATTGCAGTGACCTATTCGCCGTTTTTGAAGCAGGCGAATGACGCTCAGACGGATGGGCGGATTATTTACGACACGTCGCAGATGCCGACGGCGATCATGGATGTGTATATGTTTAATCCCGAGTTTATTGCTGGCAATCCTGGGGCGGCTCAGGCGTATGTTGACGGGATTTTTAGGGGGCGCGAGTTTATCGAGACAAATACAGATGAGGCGATGGAAATTGGGGGGAAGTGGTTGGAGTTGTCGCCGGAGGATGTGGAGACGGAGTTGCAGGGGGTGGATCTGACCAGTCCGGAGAACAACGTCAAGATGCTGGCGGATGAGTCGAGCGATATTTATATTGTGAATCACATGATGGAGTTGAGTGGTTTCTTGGCGGAGCAGGGGCAGATTGCGGAGGCTCATGCTGGGGAGACGTTGCAGGCGGTTATCGATTCGACGTTTGTTGAGGCCTACGGGTAGGTTTGGGTGACTGCTTGAGGTTGAAAGGCTTCTTCTGGTGGAGATTTTTGGACTAGCGGTGGGAGGTTGCGAAGGGGCGATCGCGCCCCCTCGCACTCCCGCGAGCAGGGGACGAGGCGCGTCCCCTCCAACCCCTCCGAGAAGACCCGTGGGGACAAGGGAGATACCTGCTGTCTGGGCATAATGCTTACAGAGAGGGAATGGGTATTGCCGCCATCAGACTTTTCCTCCCCTCTCCTTGCCAGGGAGAGGGGCCGGGGGAGAGGGTTCAAATGGCATCTAGAGCAGTGACCCAATCCGCTGAATGACGTCAACTGACTCACAATTGGTATCCGATTTCCTTAGGAAGCTGACTCGTGATGGCCTTCCGCACACCGCACCAGTTACGCAATCCGGCACTCCGGCTAAAACACCGTCAGGAAAGACACCCCCACTGCCCCATAGAAGCGGTCGGGGGTAGGAGTATTGTTCTCGTCGTAGGCTTGGCCTTGGTCGGAAAAGATGCGGTGGATGCGGAAACGGTGGTAGTTGCGCAGTAGCTGCGGCAGGGTGATGTAGTGGACTTCGTCGCCGGTGTAGAGGGTGCGATCGAGTTCAGGTAGGCTGTGCCAGGGGCATTTCATGACTTCGTGGTGGGCGTTGTGATAGCCGAAGTTGAGCAGCAGCAGGTTGAGCCAGCGGTGGCGAAGGGAAATCAGAGTGGAGAAGGTGTTGGCTTGCTCGTGTTCGCGCGATCGCTCGGGTAGCGGTGTCCCCACCAAGAAAACTTCGTACGTGTGTTGAAAGGCATCCATGATGCGCAGGGCGTGAATCATGCCGATGAAGGCTGCAAGGTAAAGCAGCGGAGCGGTGGGGGAGAGCCAGGTCACCAGGGAAAAAAGGCTGCCGCGTATCAGCAGGATGGCAAGGGTACGGAGATGCTGTTTGGGGTCTTGGAATGCTTTTCCAATGTTGCGCCAGCGCAGCCAGAAGGCGATCGCCGGGACGTACATCCACTCCAACCCCAGGACTACCCAGCGTATGGGTTGAGGGAGGTTGCGGATAGCTTGGGGGAGGTCAAATCCCGAGAAGTCGACACGGTTGACGTGGTGGGCAATGTGTTCGACGGAGAGTTTGTCGAATGCGCCGTAACAACCACCGTTCAGCCACAGCATGACAGTGCCCCAAACCGCATTCCAGCGACGGCTGGAGAAGATGGTGCCGTGCATGAATTCGTGGCTGAAGTAGGCAGAGTAGATCAGGCTGTGGGTGAGGACGATGATGCCGAGTGCATTCAGCCAGGGGTTGGGTTGCAGAATTAGGACGATGCTGCTGGTGTAGCCGATTAGGGTGTAAGCGAGCGCGCTGATGTTCCAGAGAGGCTTTTGGCGACCAGCGAAAGACTGTAGATCGGTGCGATCGGTAAGGGTGCTCATGACTCAACTCCCTGAAAATAGTTCTCCTATTTGTGCGTACGACTTCAAACAAATAAGCCCGACCGCTCGGATGTCGTCACAAGGCGGGCCGGACGTGCCAGCTTATGAACTTCAGGACAATAGCAAATTTGGAAATTTCAGACTGCTCAATGCCAACGTTTTCGCTTTGCTAAAGAGTTAAGTATGCATGGGTTCTGCTAGTAATTGATGGGTTACCCGACTTGGCTGATGGACTAGAGAGAATCTGGTTATTGGGTAGTCGCAATCACAGGTCGTCAAGATAACAAGTTGTTCCGGACAGGGATGACCATCCTTTCGCATTGAGAGACTGAAAAAGGTCTTAAGTTTCGAGAAGAGGCTTCATATCCTTTGTACTTCATCAAAACCCCTCAATAGAGGCAGCCCGCCCGGAAAGCAGCGGGTTAGAATAAGCCATCGTTTCTAGAATCCCCTGGTGCCCATGACCATTGCTGCGGAGCAACAAGGCAATTCGATCGAGCCGGAACAGTCTCCCGACCCGCGCAACGATCTTCCCGATGAAGTGGAAATGACCTTGTTCGAGCACCTGGAAGAACTCAGGGCTCGCTTATTGGCCAGCGTTATCGCCGTCGTCATCTGCATCGTTGCCTGTTTCGCCGTTGTCAAAAACATTGTGGCGATTCTGGAAATGCCCGCCCACGGCGTCACCTTTCTGCAACTGGCTCCTGGAGAATACTTCTTCGTCTCCATGAAAGTGGCGGCCTATTCCGGACTGCTGCTGGCAACCCCCTTTTTGCTCTATCAAATTGCCAAGTTTGTCTTGCCGGGGCTGACGGTGGGGGAGCGCCGCATCTTGGGGCCGATCGTAATGGGCTCAGGGGTCTTGTTTGCAGGGGGATTGGTGTTTGCCCACCAGTTATTGATTCCTGCCGCACTCAATTTCTTCATCCACTACGGTGAAGGCATCGTCGATCAAGCCTGGTCGATCGATCGCTACTTCGAGTTCGTCCTGCTCCTCCTGTTCAGCACCGGTCTTGCGTTTCAAGTCCCCATTTTGCAAGGCATTCTCGGGGCCGCCGGACTGGTGAATTCCACCCAAATGCTGAAAGCTTGGCGGTTTGTGATTTTCGGCTCGGTGGTTGCCGGAGCCATTCTCACTCCCTCCACCGACCCCCTAACCCAAAGCTTGCTGGCGGGGGCCGTTACATTTCTATATTTTGCAGGAATTGTCCTGGTCAAAGTAATGGGCAAGTAACGATTAATCACGCTGGGTGTACTAAACAAGCAGCGAACAGCACCACCCACCCACTGAAGCACCGCGATTGTGGATACAAAACAATATGTTTCTTCGCAATTCCTGCAGTCACTAGATGTAGGTTTTGCAAGCGTGTATCGAGCGGCGATCGCAGCTATCTAGTGTGTGTCAAAAAAGTCGCAAGTTCCCTCCGCATTCACCACACTTGTCCCACAGATGCGTCCCTGTACAGTTGCGGCATGATGGGGAGACATCGATATGAAACTAGCATTAACCCTAGGGATTGCCGGACTTGCTGCTCTGGCGATTGCCGGATTTTCGCCCAAGGCTCGTGCCCACAGTGAAGAAGATTTACAACGTCTGAAAGAGACCGGTTCCTGCGAGCGTTGCAACCTTGTGGAAGCCGATCTCAGCGGGATGGATTTGACGGGAGCCCGCTTGCGCAGCGCTCAACTCACCCGCGCCAACCTGAGCGGCACCACCTTGATTGGAGCTAGCTTAGTGCAGGCAGATCTGACAGAAGCAGACTTAAGCGATGCCAATCTGCGCCAAGCCAATCTCAGTCACGTTAACTTCGCGAATGCCAGCTTGGAAGGGGCTAATTTACTCAAGGCCAAGCTTGATGGAGCCTATCTGTATCGGACGGATTTCACCGATGCGAACTTAATTGAGGCCGATCTGTCGGGGAACGTTTTCCGCTTGAATTTAACTCATGCCAACTTCAGCGGAGCGAATTTGAGTAGCGCTGATTTGACCGGGGTGGAGGCGATCGATGCGGACTTTACGGGAGCAAATCTCGTTGATGTCAATTTTCAGGGGGCCGACCTCTTTAGCGCTAACTACGATGACGCCACTCAGTTCTCTCCGGGCTTCGACCCGATGGAGCGTCTGATGCAGAAGGTCGATCCTTAGGAACAGACCCCGTTTCGAATTCCAATGAAAAAAAAGGCGGCCCTCGGGTCGCCTTTTCGTTTATCTCTAAACGAGCCGATCTCTAAACCGGCCAATGTCTAAGCGCTCATGACTTTACGCCGAGAAACTGCTTACCCTACGGTCGCGAAGTACTCTTTGGACTCGGTGGGAGAAGGCTTCATGGTTGCTTCGCCGGGCTGCCAGTTGGCAGGGCAAACCTCATCGGGGTTGCTCTGAATGTGCTGGATCGCTTGCAGAACACGCTTGGTCTCGTCAACGCTGCGGCCAAAGCCCAGGTTGTTGACGGTGGCGTACTGAACGGCACCCTCAGGATCGATGATGAACAAACCGCGCAGGGCTACGCCAGCATCGGTCAGAACGTCATAGGCGGCGCTGATTTCTTTCTTGATGTCGGACACTAGAGGATAGTCAACATCGCCAACACCGCCCTCGTTGCGAGCGGTCTGCGTCCACGCCAAGTGGGAGAACTCGCTATCGACGGACACACCCAAGATTTGGGTATTGAGCGCGGAGAACTCGCTAGCACGATCGCTGAATGCAGTAATTTCGGTGGGGCAAACGAAGGTGAAGTCGAGAGGGTAGAAGAACAGAACGACGTACTTGCCGCGATACTGCGACAGCTTGACCGTTTCGAAGTCCCCATCGACAACAGCGGTAGCTTCAAAATCTGGTGCTGGTGCGCCTACCTTTACAGTGGTGACCTCGGTCATGGAGTGCGTTCCTCGAAAAAATTCTTGACAGTTGACAGGATATCAGAGTCGTTTCGACTTTGAGTACGCCACACTAAAACTTTGGGTCAATTTTGGGTTTTGGGATCGGGATAGTGATTTTGAGGAGGACAGTGATTCAGAGGGCGGGACAGCTATCTATCAGATAGCACTGCTTGCTGCTCCCCCACAAACACCCTCAAGCTCTGGGGCAAGCAACCAATTGCTAGCGGAGTGGTGCCGATCAGCTCACCATCCACCACCACCTTCTGGATCGGGTCGGTGCGCAGCACCACCTGTTTGGCTTGAAAATGAATGGCATTCTCCGATTGGACACTGGAGCCAATCGTCGCAGCCCCAAACATTTCTAGCAAGGTCCTCAGGGCTTCGAGCTTGCTGGCTGCTGTCACAATGGTGACATCGAGCATGCCGTCGTCAAAGGTCACCGAACCGATGCCCTGGGCCAGAACAGACGTGGGCGGGGCTGCGTTGGCGATGGTAATGGCTCCGGCTTGGAATTGCTTCACATTGCCATCAATTTCCATTTCCAAGTCAAACAGTTGCTGTTCGTTGAGTTGTTGCCAGCCCGCAAATAGATACGCTAGCGGTCCCCAGCGGTTTTTCGCTTCGCGATCGGCTCGCTCCACCGTTTCCGCTTCAAAGCCGACGCCCGCCAGCAACACCATATGTCGCCCGTTGATCGTCGCAGCATCAACGGCCCGCGTGTAATCTTTCAGCACGACATCGCAGGCACTGCGGATTGGGGTAATCGTGGTGGGAATACCCAACGATGCGGCAAAGGCATTGGCCGTTCCTCGCGGGATCACCCCCAAAGGGATCGTGCTGCCCACCAGCTCGCTGGCCACCTCGGAGACCGTGCCATCTCCTCCCGATGCAATCACCAAGTCGGGGTGTAGCGCGATCGCCTGTCGAGTTAAGTCTGCTGCGCTGATATCGGGAGTCGTGGTGTGAACGTGCAGTTTCATGTGGGGGGCTAGCTGCTGGCGAATCAGCTGCAATTCTTGCTGAGAATCCCCCTGACCGGAGACGGGGTTGAAAATCAGATGGGCGATGCGCGATTGAGCCAGAGTAGTGGCGATCGCCTCTGCCGTCGCTATATTTGTCGCTAGCGGAACGTCGTGAACATTGCACAGCCGCAGCAGGGCTTGAATGTCGGGCTCGTGGGGTTGGGCATAGAGCGGATCGATCAAAAAAATCACCGCCACCACATGCCCCGTTACCAGGCGAGCCCCAATTTGCTGATCGCCCCCCAGCGGCCCAGACACCATGGTCTCAATCTTCAGTTGAGTAGCCTCCTGAATGCGCTGCCCGGTGGTTCCCGTCGCAATCAAGTGGTAGCGAGCCAGCATTGGAGCGTGCCGTTGCGCGAAGGCAACGATGTCATCTTTCTTGCTGTCATGGGCAATCAGGGCAATGCTGGCAGACACAGGCGGAAATTTCCTAGGAGACGACTTTCTAGACAACGACACTTGAATGCAAATGGAATGCAGACCCTGCTCTCTCAGCGTGTGGCCTAGCCTACAGCCGTGGGTGCGATCGCACGAGAGGATACATTACGTGTAGTGTTAAGCGATTATTACAGTCGCTGACCCTAACCTATCCACCTTCGAGTAGAAGCACTGCAGCCAATAGTCGGCATGAACGTTAAAACCATCTCAACAACCCCCTATACCGATCAAAAGCCCGGCACTTCGGGTTTACGTAAAAAAGTTCCAACATTTCAACAACCGAATTACCTGGAGAACTTCGTTCAAGCCATCTTTGACAGCCTGGAAGGATTTGAGGGCTCCACACTGGTGGTGGGGGGCGATGGTCGCTACTACAACCGCGAGGCGATCCAAATTATTCTCAAGATGGCTGCTGCCAACGGGTTTGGCAAAGTGCTGGTGGGGCAAGACGGCATTCTTTCCACTCCCTCTGCCTCCTGCCTAATCCGCAAGTATGGAGCTTTCGGCGGTATTGTTCTGTCGGCCAGCCACAACCCCGGCGGCCCCCAAGAAGACTTCGGCATTAAGTACAACATCGGTAACGGTGGCCCAGCCCCCGAGAAAGTTACCTCAGCTATCTTCGATCGCACGAAAAGTATTTCGGAGTACCAGATTCTCGATGCCTCCGACATCGATCTGAGCGAGATTGGCCCCACTCAGA
Source organism: Cyanobacteria bacterium J06642_12 (assembly GCA_039817825.1). GTDB lineage: Bacteria > Cyanobacteriota > Cyanobacteriia > Thermostichales > PCC-7336 > PCC-7336. The sequence goes on from JBCBVA010000002.1 coordinate 44,936, forward strand.
TAGGAACGATGGCCGTCGAGGTGGTGAACTCGGTTACCGACTACGCTGAACTAATGAAGTCGCTGTTTGACTTCGATAAAATTCGCCAGTTGCTCACCAGCGGAAAGTTCCGTATGTGTATGGATTCCATGCACGCGGTTACCGGCCCCTACGCCACCACAATCTTTGAAGGCATGTTTGGTGCTCCTGCCGGCACGGTCATGAATGGTGTGCCGAAAGAAGACTTCGGCGGCGGTCACCCCGATCCTAATTTGGTTTACGCCCACGACTTAGTGGAGATCCTATTTGGTGACGATGCACCAGATTTTGGGGCGGCATCGGATGGCGATGGCGATCGCAATATGATCCTTGGTCGACATTTCTTCGTTACCCCCAGCGACAGCTTGGCGATTTTGGCCGCTAACGCCACTCTGGTCCCCGGTTACAAAGACGGCTTGGCAGGTGTGGCCCGGTCTATGCCCACCAGTGCTGCTGTGGACCGCGTGGCCGAAAAACTGGGCATCGACTGCTATGAAACCCCTACGGGCTGGAAGTTCTTCGGCAATTTACTGGATGCTGGCAAGGCTACCCTCTGCGGTGAAGAAAGCTTTGGCACCGGCTCTAACCACGTGCGGGAAAAAGACGGCCTCTGGGCTGTGCTGTTCTGGCTGAATGTGTTGGCGGTAACCGGTAAATCAGTTGAGGAGCTATGTAAGGAGCACTGGGCTACTTACGGACGTAACTACTACTCCCGTCACGATTACGAAGCGGTGGATACAGAACCTGCGGTTCAACTCATGGAGCGCCTGCGGGGGATGCTAGCGGATTTACCTGGCAAGGAATGGGGACCGTATGCGATCGCCACCGCTGATGACTTTAGCTATACCGATCCGGTTGATGGCAGCGTCGCTACCAAGCAAGGGATTCGGATTGGGTTTACGGATGGTTCTCGCATCGTGTTCCGTCTCTCTGGAACGGGCACTCAGGGGGCAACTCTGCGCCTCTATTTAGAGAGCTACGAGCCAGACTCTGCCAAACACCATATCGATCCGCAAACTGCTTTGGCGTCGTTGATTGCTCTGGCAGATGAGTTGGCGAAGATTCGCGAATTCACCGGTCGTGAAAAGCCCACTGTAATCACTTAGTCCGAGCTATTGATGCACCCAACGGCAAAGCCCCTCTAGTGTCTGGAGGGGCTTTGTGTCACTGCAGTTTAGAAAACTTCTATGCTCCCAATTCAGCCATTGCCCGAACCACATCCCCTCTAGTCACAATTCCCAATAATTTGTCATCGTCAGCCGTGACCAGCAGACTATTAACATTTTTAGCCGCTAACTTTTTCGCAGCAGCAGGTAAGGACACATCGGCGGAAATTGAGAGGGGGCGATTGCTCATGACATCCCCTACGCTTTGGCCGAACACCTTGTGCAGCTCCTTATCGTAGGCGCGAGGGTTCTTGAGATAGATAGCCAGATCCAGAAACATGACAAACGGTCGGGGGGAGACCCCCGACTCCCGCTGCATCAAATCGGACTCCGACAGCATGCCCACCAGCTTGCCGTCCCCATCCAACACCGGCAAGCCACCAATGCGCTTTTCCGCTAGCAGCTCGACAGCTTCTTGCAAGGGTGTGTCTGGGGTGACACAAATAGGATTGGCAGTCATGACGTCTGCAACAGTTGGGGTCATGCGATCTCGTCCTGATAGCTCGAACCGTTATCCACCCCGATCTTAGTAGGAGCCGCAGACCCATTTCCTCACTTCGACACATACCGAAATGCGCTTTGGATAGGAGTCTATACTCAACAAAACGGCACGGGGCAATCATGCCCAGCGCGTCATCGGTTGCTCGTTAATGAACGATTACCGTGGAGAGATACAGCCCATGAGAGATACAGCCCATTAATTCTCGGCAGGCTGGATAAAGGGAGTTGAGGTACCGGGAAGGGGGGTTGCACTGTCCCCGACCGTCCCGTTAGTGGGGCTGCCAATTTGAATTTGAGATAGCAGCGTTGCCATTTCGATCGCATCCATGCCGTAGCTCCAGCCCAGATTGCTTTTCACCCCAGCTCGTTCAATCGCCTGCTGCATTGTGTCGGTGGTCAAAATGCCGTAGATGACCGGAACTCCGGTTTGCAACCCGATCGCTGCAATCCCTTTGGAAACCTCACCTGCTACATAGTCAAAGTGTGGGGTTTGTCCGCGTACCACAGCCCCCAGACAAATCACGGCATCGTAGCGCTGTGTCAGTACTAACTGTCGGGCCGCTAGCGGAATTTCAAAACACCCAGGCACCCAGGCGTAGTCTACTTGGCCGTTGGTTTCATCAACATTGACACCGTGCCGCTTGAGAGCATCTTGGCAACCAGCCAACAACTTGCCGGTGATTAAATCGTTGAACCGGGCTGTGACAATTGCGAATCTCAACTCCCGAGCAGTTGTGAACGTACCTTCGAACGTAGCCATTGCATTTCCTTGTGCAGCAATACCGTGAGTCTGAGCCGTTGAGTCTGGGCTGGCTAGAGTCTTTTGAATATGTGCGCAACCAGCCGTCAATCCCCTAGACACACCAGATTAAGAGACCGGAGGGTAGGGTGGGGCAATGCGAGATTATCTCAAGACGTTGCCCGACTCAATTTACAAAAAATTGGCTGCCCCAGCATCGTGCTCAAGACAGCCTATTGCAAAGTTTCTCATGCTGAGTTCATCGTCAATTGCGATGCCGCAGTCGGATGCCAATCGCTAGGCAAACCGGCTGAGAGCACCCACCAGCAGAACAGCAACTCCCCAAACAACGGAGCCAACCAAAATGACACTGTTTCCCTTAGAGGAATCGGTTGCGGAACTGTACAGAACGGGCACTGCGACGACCAGCAAAAGACTATATAGAACGAGACCTAACAAAGACAGTTGAAAAATGTAGCTCACGACCGAATTATCCTAAACGAATACCATCAAGCTACCAGATTCCGGCTCGCCTCGAAGCATTGAGTCTGCACCAAGGCGATCGCCAACCGCGAACCCAGCAACGAACCCTGTCATTTCAGTACAGTCGTTACCGAAGTAACCGTTATCTAAACTGAGGCTGGTGACGAATCAGGTTTAGGAACTCTTCGCGAGTCTTCTGGTCTTCTTTGAAGGCCCCTACCATCGAACTGGTAACCGTCCAGGATCCGGGCTTTTGCACGCCGCGCATCACCATACACATGTGGGATGCCTCAATCACGACCGCCACACCTTGGGGGTCCAGCACTTCCATCAGAGCTTCGGCAACCTGACGAGTCAGACGCTCTTGCACTTGCAGGCGACGAGAGTACATTTCGACGATGCGGGCAATTTTGCTCAATCCCACCACTTTTTGGTTGGGAATGTAAGCGACGTGGGCGCGGCCCATGAATGGCAGCATGTGGTGCTCGCACATACTGAACAGGTCGATGTCGCGGACCAGCACCATCTCGTCGTGACCGACATCGAAAATCGCACCGTTCAGCAACTCTTCTAAAGACTGGTTGTATCCGCTGGTCAAGAACTTCATTGCCTTGGCCACCCGCTTGGGAGTCTTCAGCAATCCTTCTCGCTCGGGGTCTTCGCCGACACCTTCCAACATAATTTTGACGGCCGCTTCCATCTTCGGGTCGGATTCGGGGTCGCCGCTAGCAGAACTGAGATCGAGAACCTCGTCGGAAAACCGCTCGGTATTATCAAGTGTAATGCCGGAACCATTACCGTTTGTTGCCAGAGTCATTCTGGAGTTACCTCTAACCAAAATTTACGACGGTGCGAGATGCACCTGAACTGAACATCGACAGAACTGAACGCTATTATTGGGCCCTAGAATGCCCCACCACTCGGCATCAACACCAGTTCATCCACCACAGCATTGGCGGGCAGACACAGCGCATGAACCAAGGTCTCAGCCACGGTTTCTACATCCAGCATTTGCGAGCGATCGAAATCCGCTTGCACGGTGTCTGTATCCCACAAAGGGGTATTCACAGAACCGGGACAGTACGCAGTCACGCGAATACCATCCTTACCGGCTTCCTGGCTCAGCGCCTTCGTCAACCCCATGAGGCCAAACTTACTGGCGCAATACGCCCCCCAGCCCGGAAATGCTTGCTTGCCTGCAATTGACAAGACATTTACGATATGCCCGCTTTGCGCCTGACGCATACCGGGCAGCACCGCTTTGATACAAGAAAATGCTGCCGTTAAATTCAGGTCGAGCACCCGCTGCCAATCTTGCAAGGAGGTATCCACAATATCTGCGGTGTACCCCATGCCTGCATTGTTGATCAGTACCTGAAACGGCCCGTGCTGTTGGACAATGCCCGCTAGCTTATCTGGCAAAGACGTTAAGTCCGATAGGTCGAGAGCGTAGCATTCTGCACTCCCACCAGTCCCCTCAATTTCTCGAACCACTGTTGCCAAATCAGACTCGTTGCGAGCTAGCAGAACAACGTGTACCCCCAACTGAGCTAATTTTAAGGCAATTGCCCGCCCAATGCCGCGACTGGCTCCGGTAACCAGAGCAGGTCCGGCACCTAGGGGTTTCGTTACCATAGGAAAATTTTCCTTTCAGGAGTAGTCCTAAAAAATTCTGCGACAGCCCACTCGCTGGCTGATGCCCTTCCGCCGCGCTAGGCCACCCAAAATCGTATCAGATATTAAGTTATGTGTCGAACACTCAGGCAATCTATTTGAGTGAAGTCTTGGGAAATCCTTGAGCAAAGATAGCAAGATTGTCCCTCCTGTACAGGGATTCGACGCCCCCAATCCCTAGCTGTGTGTAGATTTGCCAAATTATGTTTGGGTTTCTAGTAGAAATAATTCGATCGCCCGTCCCCCCTCCAACAATGCTGCTGCTGTTGTGCTTTGGAACCAGCGATGCGATCGCGAGAACCTCTTATAATTGGGGCACTTCGCTGCTCTTGGAAAGGAGTCATTACGGAATGGATTCGATAACAAAGATTTTTAAAGCATTGTTTTCCGGCATTGGTAACTTCTTCAAAATTCTGGTGGAAGGAATCACGGGGGCTTTCTCTGGTTCTACGGTTGATGTATTGAGCAAGGATAGTGGTTCTGCAGATGCGCCCGCGTCTACCTCTGAGCCCACATTTCGCTCGGGTGCTGCACCGGTGGCTGTTGCAAGCACTGCTACAGAGGCGACTTCCTCCACAGGCTCGGCTTCACCTGCCTTGACTGAAGACGTGGCTGTTGCAATTGCTAACGATGGCCCGATTGAAATTGTTGATATTCCCCAGCCTGAAGGGGACATCCAGTTTGCATCCCTGAACGATGTGAAGGCGCTGGAACGGCCCAAGCGTCGCCCTGGAGCTGCTCTGTCTCCTTTCAAAGCAATGGTTCGCGATATGCAAGCCAGTAAGGGGTAATTCATCAACCTGGAGTTGACTCACAAACCAATACCCTAACTAATCGGGGAGCTCGTACTGACCCACAATGCGCTTGGCGTATTCCGGTACGTGCTCCTCTAATTTTTGAGGATAGTTTCGTTTCACGAACAGGTAGTTGCGGGTGAAGTGGGAGTCGATGGAGAAGCGACCATATTCGAGCCCTTTCGGGCCAACTTTCTCGATTACAACCCCCATCAGTTTGGCGGCCCACATGGGGAGGGTCACGCCCTTGTCATAAGCGGGGATGCTTTGCTGCACGGCGTTTTTGCGATCACCCTTTGACATCACCGGTTGTAACTCAAGCTGTTCCTGAATCAGGTCGTACATTTCCTGGCCGATTTCGTTGCGCACCACCATCCACTGCCAACCAAATGGTGCTCCCATGTACCCCACAACTAGGTCAGCAAGGGAGTTGACGTAATCGAAGCAGCTCATGCAGGAGGGGGCGAATACATCCTTGAGCTTATTCGTCTTGAGGCCAAAGAACGGGACTTTCTCTTCCGATCCGTCAGAATGCTTGAAATGCACCCGAAAGTCCTGCATGAACTCGTAAGCCACCACGGTTTCGGGTGACCGGCTGGTGGTATCCAAGAACTTCTGTAACCCGTCTCGGGTGACGTTATCGACGCAAGGGGTACCCAGCACGTACAGCTTCTCTAACCCCAGTTCTTTCTCAACGGCGCGTAACGCCTGAATTTGGCACCCGACGCCGATCGCCAGCAACCGCTTCATGCCCGATTCCCGCACCAGATCGAGGATGGACAAGTTAGGGGATAACGTCGGCTTGTTTACCCGTGCAGCCAGGACTTCCTCTGCCGTTTTAGCAATCACTGGTTTGGGCTGGAAGCGGTCTTCTTCCGTGTTCTGTACGCAGACAACGCCTTCTACCCAATCGTTTTCCAGCATGGCAATAGCGATCGAGCTAACAATGCCTGTCCATTGGGCACCGGCGATCGGCTCTTTCTTGCGGGCAGCGGTCATGTGGCTATGGACGCCGAAGTAGAGTTCCTCTTCGTTGTCTAAGTTTCGCGATCGCCCGTGGGCGGTGTTTTCCAGTTCGTCAATCCGCTGAGTAATGAAAGCACAGGCTTCTTTGACGTACTGCACGTAAGAGGTGTCGCACAGTCCGCAGCGACTGCAAAGTTCTTTGGCCGGGTAGCGACCGGAGGTGATGGGCTTGGCCGTGTTGAGGTTCGCAGTCATAGGTCAGCGACGATTAGGACGCGCATTTAGTAAACAGTTGCTCGTCTTATCGTAAACGCGAATATACTCCCGTATGCGATGCGAATACTCTCGTATGCATCACCAACTAAGATTCACACCATGTGCTGCTAACTCAATGTTGCCTCAACCGGCTGAGTGCGCAGATACTCTGTATTCACGCCCGATTCGCGGGTGGTCGCCACCAAACCCGTCCGAGCCATTTCCCGGATTCCAAACCCAGACAGCATTTTGTTGATGGCTACCATCTTGCCGGGGTCACCCGTCACTTCCAAGGTCAACGACTCTTCAGAAACATCCACAATGCGGGCGCGGAACATTTGAGCCACATCCATGATTTCCCGCCGCGTGGAGGTCGTCGCATTCACTTTTACCAGCATCAACTCCCGTTGCACGCAGGGGATGTGGGTAATGTCCTGCACCTTTAGTACGTCGATCAGCTTGTAGAGCTGCTTGGTGATTTGTTCGACGTCCTTTTCGGTTCCAGGCAGGACCATAATGATGCGTGAGATTCCCGGTTTTTCCGTTTGTCCAACCGTCAAGTTATGAATATTGAAGCCCCGGCGTGCAAACATACCGGCAATTCGACTCAGTACTCCGGGCTCGTCTTGAACGAGGGCCGACAGAGTGTGAAGCATTTTGGGGGAGGAATCCGACATCAGCTATTGGGGAATGCGGGGGCGATCGCTCGACCGGGGGCTGCCACAGCGTAGGTGATCAGCCATACAATCCAGATTGCGTTGGGAACCAAAGTTCCAGTCCTGAAACCTCTGCAAAGAGACGCGTCCAGACAACCAGGCGAAATAAAGCGATCGCTATTCTCTCACTAGAATCGTTCCCTGCCCAGCCACCCCAAATGTTTCTCCACAAACCCTGAAGAATTCCCTACTGGAGGTACGTTTGACAGCAATACTGAACGTCATTGCATGTGTCTGCAGCTCAACGCTAATGGCCTGTAAGGCGAACGAATTCTCTGGTTGTGAAAACTAAACATTGCCGACCAGACCTCATGTCTTCATCCCGCTACCCAAGACCGACCTGCATGACTCTTCCCCAATCCATCTGCGACCAATATCGTGCTCTCCAGCGCAGCCTGGAGAGCCTGCAGGTATCGGGAACGCCCGACATGGCGATCGCCTGTCACTCAGACCTGCAATCCCAATTTCAAGCGTTGCTCGCAACCCTCCCCATGCCCGAACGTCAGCATCTCCAGCGTTACAACACCGAAATCTTCAAGGAATTGCAGTTGCTGGGACCCGATCTGATGCGATTACCGCTGCTAAAGCCGGGAGATAAACAGGAGCAGTTACTGGCACGGGTGACCCAACGGAGCGATCGATTGCAGGGATACATCGCCACCTTGCTCGAATCCAGCTCCTAACAATTCCAGCTCTTAACAATCTCGACCAATGCCCGGTTGTCGGAAATGCCTTGCCTTAACCGAAGCTTCAGCATCAATTGTCCCAATCCAGCTACCATGAGGTTCGTAGAAGCATCCGAGACTTGCATGCGCCCCCCCTCTCCCTCAGGCCGAAACCTTCAACCTCCTCAGTTGTCACTCTTCCCTTGGTTGCTGGTGGCTTTGGTTGCCCTCATCATCATTCCTCGCTGCCTGTTAATCGTGCAGCCGGGCTACGAGGCCGTCGTTTTTAACCGTCTGGTGGGCACCGAGCTATCTCCCAGAAAAGAAGGAATTCACCTGCTGATTCCAGCCCTAGAATTTCCGGTGCTCTACGACGTCCGCACCCAGACCTACAACATGACCTCGCAGAGCGAGGAACGCAGCCAGCGCATTGCTGACTCCCTGACTGCACTCACCGCAGATGGGCAGCGAGTGGATTTGGATATCTCGGTGCGCTTTAGACTGGACCCCGATCGAGTGGCATTGGTTCACCAAAAAGTGGGGCCGAGCTATCTGGGCAAAATCATCCGTCCGGCCTCCCAGGCAGTGGTGCGCAACGTGATTGCTCGCTACTCGGCGATTGGTGTTTATTCCGAGCAACGGGCGGAAATTCAAGATCGCGTTCAGGTTGAATTAGCGGAAGTGATGAAAAAAGAGGGACTGCTGCTCCAGAGTCTCTTACTGCGAAATGTAGAGTTCTCGCGAGAATTTCAGTCAGCCATTGAAGCCAAGCAAATTGCCGAGCAAGAGAAGCAGCGAGAGGTCTACCGGGTTGAGCAAGCTAAATTAATTGCTCAACGAGTGGTGGTGGAAGCAGAAGGGGAAGCTGAAGCGATCGAACTGAAAGGACAGGCCATCAAAGAAAATCCCGATGTGATTCAACTAGAGTACGTTCGTAACCTGCCTGAAGACGTCAAAACTGTCGTCAGCAACCAAAGTGCCATTCTTAACTTTGGAGATTTTCTCCAACAGGGAAACTAAGACCATCTGAGTTCGATAGCCCTCATCTCCAACCCTTCTCCCACATTGGGAGAAGGGAGTAAGAGACTAAAACCCTAATGGTTTCGTTGTGCTGTGAAGCACACATCGGATTCAAGTAGCTCCGTCGAACTGACGTTGTTCAACTCTCCGGTACGACAACCGCTGCACGCTTGAGAGGGGGCGAAACTTCTGCCATAGCGGTCTGGCTACTGCCATCGACCCCTACGTCTACTGAAAGCAAACCCCATCGCCGCTCGGAGTCGAAAACTCAGATACATCCGGAGTGAGCGTAACGGGTGCAAATCCGTTTGTTGGAGAGTTGCCGCCACCAGCATTAAAGAAATTCGTCAGATCCTGAACCTCAAATACGGCAGGAGGAGCATCAACAGTCAACTCAATTCCGGATGGAACGCTATTGCCAGCGATAAACACGCATGCACTCGCACTCGTATTTGCCGATGTCACGACAATATCGCTGCCTGCCCCTCCGTTATTGTTATCGGCTAGCGTGTTTCCTTCAATTTCGGCAAATAATTCGGGAGAATCAACCGCAGAGCTATCTCCAACGGTCAGCGTGATACCCTCCTCTGCGTTGCCGGTAATGATATTGTTGCCAATCCCTAAATTGAAGCCACCCGTGTTGGGGTTAAATTCCTGCCGGGAATTGGAATTGGCAACGCTGCGAATGCCGGCCCCTTGGTTATCCACAATCGAACTATTGCCGATACTGAAGCCTTGGACGACAAATTCGAATCCTTCGACCCGAACACCATCTCCGGCGTTTCGAGCGATCTCGCTATTGTTAACGCTAACTTCCTGAGTGCTCTGCGTTCTGCTCGCCCCCGTATTGCTGGCTAGCCCTCCAATCACCTGGATACCGGGGCCTCCGTTATCGCTAATAATCGTGTCATCAAAGCTAACGACATCCTGAGCAGAATTATTGGTTGCGCTCAGTAGCACCCCTCCCGCTCCGTTATTGGTAATACTGCCGCTGGTGAAGGTCAGCTCTTGGTTGCCGATATCATTCGCTCGCAAGATCAAGCCCTCATTGGCACTCCCCGTAATTTCGGAATTGAGAGTGGTGTCGGGAGCGGTTCCGCTACTGGTGTTTGTCGTACTGCTGGGGCCAATATTGATGAGTTGTACCCCTAGGTTCTCGGACACAGCTTCCAAGCCGACGGAATTATCCTCCAATTGATACCCTGCAATCTCAACATCGATCTCCCCTGCGGTCGTGTTCTGGAGGGATATGCCGCGATCGCCAGCTCCAGTGACGCTATTGTCGAACAGAATGGCTCGGTCTGTAACGTTCTCCAACGCGATGCCGCTGGCGGAATTTGCCCCTGTCCAGGAAATGTGGTTGTTCCGTAGTTCGATATTGGTGACGCTGTCTGCGGCAATGGCCCGTTGAGGGGCGTCTTCAAGCTGAAAACCAGCCAGAACCGTATTGTTGCCCAGCGTTACCAGATCGGGGCCGCCTCCGGTAATGGTGGGAAATACCCCATCCCCCGACAACGGCAGCCCGACGATAATGCCATTATCGAAATTAGCATCGGGGTTAAACGGGAGTCGGACGCTGCCGGAGGGAAAGCCAGGGAAGGGTAGTCCTGCCAATCGCTGTTCTGGCCCTTGAGACAACACGCTCACCCGATCGGGAATGGAGAACGCGGGGATGGGAATATTGGCTTCGCCGTCTACGTAAACAATATCGTTGCCATCCCCAACGGTGGCCTGCAACGCCTCTTCCACCGTTCCAAACGGATTTTCGAACGTACCGTCCCCACCAGAGACCCCCAGAGTGACGTGGGTAAACCGATACACTTCTTCTTCTTCGGGGTTAAACAGAGGGGAGGTTTCTTGGCTGAATTCCCTTTCGGTCTCGGTAACGGTATCGACGGTAATCGCATTGTTGCGGTAGACAGGCTCGCTCATGCGGGCGATTGTCGCTTCGCGATCGCTCAGCTCTCGGCCGGGGCGTAGTCGAGGGAAGGTGGCTCCGACGGTCGCAACGATGTTGGTGCCAAACAGCTCGTCCCCCTGCACCGCCAATCCCAATGTCAAATTCTCTTGGGGGCGAGCATCCAAGCGCACTTTCCAGCCAAACGTCGTCGGGACGCGATCGGCCAAGTAGGCATAGGTCCCGGCATAGCCGCGAATATCGCCTCCGTCCCAGCGGGCGATCGTTCCGCCAGCCTCCAGGTCGAGGGCCACCAGTGCCACTTCATCGCGGGTAATCCGGGTGCGCTCGATCTCGTTGGTCAGTACCAATTGCCGTCCAACAAACGCAGAGCTGGCCCCGCTCCCGGTATCCACAAACCCAGAATCGCTAACTTGGTTGCTGGTGTCGCCTAAAGGAACGTAGGCATTAGCCCGAAAATCCCATCGACTCAGTCGCTCGAATCCCAGTCCTAGCTGGTAAAACGTGGAGTCCCCGGTCGATCGCGTATCGAAACTGGCATATCCTCCTAGCACTTGGTTGTGCTCGTCAAAGTAATGCCGCCCCCCCAACAGCAGGTTGCCTCCCAAGTGAGCGCCATTATCGATCAGTAGGCGCGTTTCAAGAAAGACAACACCTTCGCCCAACTCTTGCCAAACCGGAATGAATCCCTCAAATTGCCCGAACCCATCAAACCCAGGTCCGGAAGAGCTATACCCGATACCGGCTCGAAACGGTACCCTCAGGTCCTCATTAACTTCCTCTTCCCCCTCGCCTGCTGCACTTGCTTCATTCGCTTCGGCTTCTTCAGCGGCAAGGATGTATTGCTTTGCGTCTTCAAACTCATTCAATTCATCTTGGATGGAGATGCTCTGACTCGGCTCCGTCTCTTCAAACGGAGCACCCTCCAGTAATTCTGGGGTAACAGGGTGGCGACTAACGCCTGTCTCCTGCGCTTCAGACATTGTGCGCCCGAAGTCATTCTCTTGAGCCAGACTGGGGGATAGCGAACTCCCAAGCAGCAGGAGACAGCCCGCTCCAACAACAACTTGAGTCAACTTCATGGCGTGTCTTCCTCTATCGACTGCTAACAACATCAGCCTGTCAATCTAAATCTGGCTCGTTCGAGCGGACTCTACATCTCGTTGCCGACAGTCGAGAAGGCCTGAACTCTGCTCCAGCAACATAAAAGTAGTGCAATCAAAGTCTGATTATTAGGACTACCAAGTGCCTAGTCCACACAATGACCACCCGAATCGAATTCCCCTTCACAGCATCTAGAGCAAGCTATCAAGAGCGTGAAGAGGACTAATTTATGGGCTCGGGCAAAGCTTGTTATGCATTTCAAAGACAGATGAAGGTCTGTCGTTATTCAATACATGCCAGCCCTATACAATTGCCGCATGGCAATTAAATCCTCATTCTCAAAAAGATGCACTTAATATAAAAAATCATTCTCATCTCGTCACGGCCCATATTGTAGTCAATAAAGCCAGATGGGAAATCGACAGAATTAGCACGCCTTTGGGGTATCTGAAAGAGCATCGAATCTAGAGAAATCACCCAATTGCCGAACATGCCGCGAGCCGCTTTCGTGGCAATTACCTACACCTCGGAGCATTACTTTTACAACCTTTGATTGCGTCTATGGAGTGCTTATAGAGCCGCTTGTTTATTCTCGATCGCCTCTCATAAACATAAAAATCAAGCGTATCTTTTGACGATCTTCTAGCGTGAGAAACAACCTGTTTATGGAGAAATTGAGATTGGAACGTAAAACAATCGTCAGAGCGAAACGCAATCGTCAATCGTTTGTCTACCGATTTCTATTGTGTTTGTCGAGCCTAGATTTGTCATGTAACACAATGAACTGTGCAGGCCTGCCAAGCAATGAACGCGTCGATCTCGTCAGGTGAAATCCAGGCGGGGCAAAACGCATGAACGGGTTAAGAAAAGTTAGGTGAGGTATAGAGAGCACTGCGAGTGCGATAGAGGTAATGATTACGACCAAGGCCACCGAGATCGCGCCACGAATAATTCGGACGCATCGATGGTTCTCCCCAGATTTTCAGGGCACAGCCGACCTACGATCCGACCAATCCCCGTAACGCAAACCTGACAAACCTCCAGAAACGCAAGTCGTTTGCCCTACTCGTTAAACTCAGGACGCGGTAACGCGAACGAAACGTCATGGGGGGCAGAAAAAACAATATTTCGTCACAAAAACCTGAAAAGATACATTGGCGCAAAGGAAGGTAAAAAAATACCGGTTAGTCTCGTGTCATTACTGACGTTAGGCTACGAGGATTCTGAGCATGTCTATTGCCAAGAAATCGCTTGCCGAGTTAATCGGTACATTCTGGCTGACATTTGGCGGCTGCGGGAGCGCCGTTTTGGCTGCCAAGTTCTTTGCAGACGAGGGGGAAAACACTTTCAACCTCGGAATTGGTCTAGTGGGGGTTTCATTCGCATTCGGTTTAACGCTGCTGACGATGGCCTACGCAATTGGTCACATCTCTGGGTGTCACATCAATCCCGCCGTTTCGGTCGGACTCTTCGTCGGCGGTCGCTTTTCTGGAGCAGAGTTGGTCCCCTATATCTTGTCCCAAGTAGTGGGAGGAGCACTGGGGGCCGGAGCTCTCTACCTAATTGCTAGCGGCGGACCTGATTTTGTTGCCGACGGTAACTTTTTAGCAGCCAATGGATATGGAGATATGTCGCCTGGAGGGTACTCTCTTGGCGCTTGCTTCTTTGCCGAAGTGCTGCTGACGTTCATGTTTCTGCTCATTATCTTGGGTTCCACCGACTCCCGAGTTCCAGCAGGCTTTGGCCCCATTCCGATTGGATTTTCCCTGGTTCTTATTCACCTCATTAGCATTCCAGTTACCAATACCTCCGTGAATCCTGCCCGCAGCCTTGGACCTGCCATCTTTGTTGGTGGTGCAGCGCTGAGCCAAGTGTGGATGTTCTGGGTGGCTCCAATCATAGGCGCTGCGTTGGCCGGAATTGTCTATCGCTGGATGGGCTCTATTGATAGCTAGTGTGCTCTAATCGCCAGTGAATGGTCTCCTCAGGGGGGAGACGCACCGATTGATTGATAAAGTCCCGGAACTCTAGTTGCGGACTTTGAGGTGTAGTCATCCAATTCTCGATGGCATTCTTGTCCTGCAGCGCTCGAAATGGGCGCTGCTTTTTGTTTCAAGCAGGATGGAACGAAATTGGATAGAACGAAATCGGTAGATGTGAAGGGTACAATGGCGGGGCTTTGATGGGAGCAGGCCCAGTGGTTTCACTCGATCGCGTCGAACGCATCTACCGACAACCCTTCACCTCATTGCTGTATGAGGCCCAAACCATTCACCGTCAGCACCACCAACCAGATTCGGTACAGCTCTGCACATTGGCCAATATTAAGTCCGGTCGCTGCCCCGAAGACTGCAAGTACTGCCCCCAAAGCGCCCGCTACGATACTCCAGCGGAAGACTACCAACTTCAGTCGCTGGCCGAGATTGAGACACAGGCCAGAGCTGCAAAAGCCAATGGCTCCACCCGCTTCTGTATGGGCGCGGCATGGCGCAAGGTACCGGATGGAGAGGAGTTCGATCGCATCCTCGATATGGTGCGCACGGTCGTCGATCTGGAGATGGAAGCCTGTGTAACCTTGGGCATGCTGCGTCCCGATCAGGCTCAGCGATTGGCAGATGCCGGATTGACCGCCTACAACCACAATCTCGATACCTCCGAGAGCTACTATCCCGAAATTATTTCGACGCGCACCTACCGCGATCGCTTGGATACCATTGCCGCTGTGTCTGCTGCCGGAATTTCGGTTTGCTGTGGCGGCATTTTGGGCATGGGGGAGTCCGAACAAGACAGAATTGAGCTGTTGCATACGCTGGCCAATCTCGACCCGCAGCCAGAGTCCGTTCCCGTTAATGCTCTGGTGCCTGTCGCAGGAACTCCGTTCAGCGATCGTCCGGTTGTCAGTGCGGTGGACATGGCACGAACAATTGCGACCGCCAGAATTTTGTTGCCGAGAGCGATCGTGCGATTATCGGCCGGACGAACTCAGATGACGGCAGCCGATCAGGCTCTCTGTTTTATGGCCGGGGCCAATTCAATCTTTACGGGCGAGAAGCTACTCACCACCGACAATCCCGGTAGTGGAGCTGATGCTCAATTATTCGATCGACTGGGGCTGACGGCTTGGGAGACAGTACCTCTGCGTCAACCGGCACCGGCAGACGTCTAGGGTAGAGGTGAAGAACAACTACAAGCTGACTGTAGAGTCTCTATAGCAAGAGAACATCTATTCGAGTCAACCTGAAGACGGGCAACGACAATCCTGGATTTACCGATCGGCCACCACCGTATCTAGCTGGTGTCGAAAATAGGCATCTAACACTTTGTGGGCGATCGGCCCCGCCTGGCTGCTGCCACCACCGCCACTGTTTTCTAAAAATGCCACCACGACAATCTCGGGATTCTCGAACGGGCCATAAGCGGTAAACCAGGCGTGGGAGTCGCGAGGGGGATCTTCCGCCGTCCCCGACTTACCAGCAATATTGGGGAGATCCACCGAGAGGGCCAACCCACGACCCGTGCCTCCCGTGATGACTTCCCTCAACCCTGTTTGCAACACCTGTAGCGTTTCCGGAGAAAGTCCCAACGATTCCCGCTGGGATGGTTCTTGCGGATTGGCTAACAGGTGAGGGGTCACCCGCCATCCCCCATTGGCCACGGCTGCCGTCATCACAGCCACTTGTAGGGGAGTACCGATGGTGAATCCCTGACCGATGGACATATTGACGGTGTCCCCTGCGTACCAAACTTCCCCTACATTGTCCTGTTTCCAATCGCTATCGGGGACGATTCCGGGCGCTTCTCCCACCAGCGGAATCCCGGTGGGAACCCCAAACCCGTACTGGCGTGCCCAGTGCTGCAGGGGCTCGGCTCCCATGCGCAAAGCGGTCTGATAGAAAAACGTATCGCTACTGTAGGCCAGTGCCTGTGGGAATCCCAACACACCAAACCCAGCCCGATTCCAATCCCAAAATTGCCAGCCTCCCACCACGATGTAAGGACCCGTCTGTAGGGTGGAGGAGGGGGAAAAGCTGCCAGACTCTAATGCAGCCGTAGCGGTAACAATTTTGAAGGTGCTGGCAGGAGGATAGGCCCGCATCGAGCGATTGAGAAAGGGGAATTGCTGATTGTGCAAGTCATCCCACTGCTCTTGAGCGACAGCCGTAGAAAACATGTTGGGGTCGAAGGTAGGATAGCTGGCCATCACCAACACAGCCCCGTCTCTAGGATCGAGGGCCACCACAGCTCCTTTGCGTTCCCCCAGGGCCTCCTCTGCCACCTGCTGCAAGTTCAAATCCAGACTGAGTTGCAAGGGGTTGCCCGTTCGAGCGGGTTGCTCTCCCAAAATCTCCAGCACATGTCCGGCGGCATCCACCAGAACGCGTTGTCCTCCCCACTGCCCTCGCAGCATGGATTCGTAAGTGCGCTCCACCCCCACTTGACCCACTACATCCCCCAAGCGATAGTCGGCACTGCTGGGGGCCGTTTCCAATCCCTCCAGTGAAATCTCACCGGTATAGCCCAACAGATGGGCCGCTAAGGTTTCATTGGGATAGTACCGAATCGCCTCCGGTTGAACGATGGTGCCGGGAACGTCGGCAATATGCTCTTGCAGTCGGATGACCTGTTCGGGGGTAGCGTTGCGCAGAATGCGCACGGGCAGAGGAGAGTTATATCCCGCTTGGTCGAGGCGTTCGCTGATATCGCTGGCGGGAATATCGAGGTGCTCTGCCAGTCGTTCGATGGTCGATTGCCAGTCCTGCTGAGGTTGAGCCAGTGGCCACACGAAGACGCTATGGGCCAGTTGGCTACCCGCCAGAATCGATCCGTGGCGATCGAGGATTTGTCCGCGCTCGGGAGGGTTGGGAATCAGGCGAATGCGATTGTTCTCGGCCAGTTCGCGATTGATATCTTGCTGGACGATTTGTAAGTAGGCGAGCCGGGGAGCAATGGCTCCAAACAGTACGCCAGTGCTGACGGCAATCAGGATGAGTCCTCGCAGACCTTTTCCGGACCCTCGCACCGCAGGCTCTCGGGAGGACAGGGGGGACGATTGGCCAGATGAGTTTGGTTGACCCGGTGAGTTTGATTGACCCGGTGAGTTTGATTGACCCGGTGGACGTGATTGCGAAAACATAGCAAACCTGAAGGAGAGGGCGCGACGCTATGGGGTGAATGGTGGCGAACTAGCAAATTGACGAGGCGAACTGACGGGGGAAACGAGGGGGCATCGGGTGTGCAACTCCCTCACCCAGTGGGTACTCGTATTAAAGGGGCTATGGCAAAACTATAGCGATCGCGGTAGTAACGGTCAGGTGGAAAGCGGCAGACACTACACAAGCTAGACACTAAACAGGCTCGATGCTAGACAGGCCCGATATAGGACAGGCGAGAGTGCGGGCGGAAGACTCCGATTACCCTACTTGTACCCGCTTGTAGGGAAAAGAGTTAGCACACCGTTAGGCAAGAGGGGCAATTGAGCAGGTATCGGGCTCGACAGAGTTATAGGGGTGGAGGTCAAACCAAAACGTACTGCCTTGTCCGGGCTCGCTATCCACTCGCACGTGAGTGTGATGTTTTTCTAAAATGTTGCGCACGATCGACAACCCTAAGCCCGTTCCCTCGAGGGTATGGACGCGATTTTCGGCCCGGAAAAACCGATCGAAAATATTGTCTTGCGCGTCTTTTTCAATCCCAACGCCCGTGTCGATGACGGCCACACGCACGGTTTGGCGACCGGGGCGATCGAGCTGATGGCAGGATACGCGAATCGTTACCGCCCCACCCGATGGGGTGAACTTGAGGGCATTGCCAACTAAGTTGGTGAACACCTGCAGCAGCAAATCGTAGTTGCCCCACACCAGCGGCAAATTAGCTTCTAATTCCTGTTGAATATCGATGCCTTTATCGCGGGCGTTTAGTCGGTAAGTCCGCAACGTTTGTTCGATCGGGTCGACAATGTCGATCGCGTCAAATTGGTAGTGACGCCCGGATTCCAAACGAGACAAATCCAGCACGTCGTTGACTAACCGGGTGAGGCGATCGGTCTCGCGATTGGCGGTATCCAGAAAATCGTGGCGTTCCTCAGGGCTAATTTGCTCCCCAAATTCCTGCAGGGTTTCGATAAACGACTTGATATTGAATAGTGGGGTGCGCAGTTCGTGACTGACGTTGCTGATGAATTGGCTTTGGGCTTCGTTCAGCGAGGCTTCGCGAGTGATGTCCTGAACGGTCATCACAATCCCCTTCAGGTTGGCTCGCGTTCGATCCAGAACGGTCGATAGCAGCACCCGAATAACTCGTCGCGTCGGCTCGGACAGGGTGATGCGGAATTCTTCTCCCTCGCGATCTCCCGCCATCATCTCGTAGAGCGGATCGGCCACTTCTAGCCGCAGGGGGTCCGGCAGGTAATCCAGCACGGGTTGTCCGGCGATCGCCTTCCCCTCCCAGTTGAACATCCGCAGCGCCGCCGGATTCACCCGCAAGATTTCTAAGTCCGGACCAATCAGCAGGGCACCATCCACGATGGTGGACACCAGAGTTTCCAGCTTTGCCTTCTCGGCCGTTAACTCCTCGATGTTCTGCTCTTCATAGCGTTGTAACCGCTCCGCCATCCGGTTAAAGCTGGAAATCAGTTGCCCCAGCTCCCCCCCAAACGGCAAATTGATCCGCTGCTGAAAATTTCCCGAGGCAATCCCTTTTACACCGCTGACCAGCTCTTTCAACGGCTGGGTAATGGTAAGGGCATTGAATACGGCTCCTAAAATAGCCAGCACCCAAACCGCGACAAACACACCAGTGGTGACGTTGCTGGTCAAGCTGGAGGATCGCAGCACGAGGGAATTGGGGTTGATTCCCAGACCTAACGTGCCGAGGAAGCGGTCCTCTTCGTAAATGCCCACAAAAATATCGGTAACCCGGCCTTCCGGGGTTTCGTGCGATCGCACCAGAGGTACAGCCTCTGGGGGTCGCCGACCTTCCGGTAGCTGCAACCGACGACTGATGGTCAACGACGTACTCAGGTCGGCACTGGAAAAGGGAATGCCGTAGTAAATGTCTCCATCGGGGTTGGCATAGAGCAGATAGCGAATGCTGGAGGTGCTTTGGAAATACTTGCGCGAGAGCTTGGCCACTTGGGCTTCCTCTCCATCGGCCACCAGTGGTGCCACATCGGCAGCCAGTAATAGCGCTAGATCCTTACCGAAGCGGGTGTCGTTCAGTTGGGCATCCCGCTGGATCGTATCGACGGCCCAAAAGGTAAAGCCGCTAATCACAATCGATACGGCTAACGTGGCGGCAAACAACAGACGGGTTTCCAGGCGCAGCTCGCGACTGTATTCCTGCCACCATTGCCAGAATGCGGCAAACATCCCTGGAGATTCAGATGGCTCGTTATCTTCGTTACTGCTATCGTCGTTCCAGCTCTCTTCGTTGACGCTTTTTTCGCTAGCAGTACCATCGGTACTCTTTAGACCCAAGGAATCTGGTTTTGAGGAGGGAGCTTCGGCGGAACGATCGTTGGGAGAGATAGAGTCGAGCGCTGAAGATGGTGACTCGGAGGATTCAGAGGTTGGCTCTGTAGATGGCCCCTCTGTTGCGAGTTCGGACACCAGCGATGGAGACTGCGACGCATCGGATTGCGGCAGTTCGGTGGGCGACGAGTCGGAATTCAACTGGACTTCAGAACTCATGGATGGCGTAGTGCATCGCTTTTATCATGCCATGCTACAGAATTCGACAGAGGGCGGCTATTTTGTCGGTAGATTCGATGGCAGAACCAGACGTGTTAGGTCTTGCGATCTCGTCAATCGCACCATTCGACCACTCTATCTACAGCGATCTCCGTGACTCCATCTACTGCGCTCCTCAGTATTGCCACTCCCAATCTGCCCAGCATGCAGGCGTTCTACTGCGCGCTGCTGGATACTCCGCCGGCGGTAGTTTTGGACAACACCTATCTAGAATTTCGTTTGGCAGGCTTCCGTTTGGGGTTGTATCGATCCAACAATCCCGAATACCGCGCCTGTTTGGGAGCGAGTAGCCTCTGCTTACAAGTGGAGGATCTGGATGCCATGCTAGCCTTGCCTGTTTTGCAATCGGTGTCGATATCGTCACTGCGATCGGAATTTCACGGTCGCGAAGTAGATTTTTGCGACCCGGACGGCAATCGCATTGTCATACACGAACCCTCCCAGGCTTTTTGGGATTTGATGCAAGTGAGATCTGATGCAATGACTGGCGACTGAATCATGGGGACTGAGGGACAAGGGCTGTCATAAGGGAGAATACAGCGCTCGACAATGCGTGACAGGCCAGCGGGAGCCTGTGACAACTCGCTACGCTTGAAAAGAGTTACGCTAGAGGGCCTGATGACAAAGCTATTGAGCGGAATTGTTGTTTGCATACTGTGTCTGGCCTGCTGGGGGAGCCCGGCGATCGCGCAAGATATCGAACGGGGGTTGACCGTGACGGGTGAGGGCTCGGTAGCTGTGCCCACAGCCATTGCCACGATCCGATTGGGAGTCTCGCTAACGGGGGATTCTGCGGCAGACGTGCAGCGACAGGTGGCCGAACGAATGGATGCGTTAGTGAGCGAGCTACAAGACCTGGAAGTCGATAAGCTGCAAACGACCAGTATTTCTCTGTTCCCTGAATATTCCAACCGGGAGAACTCTCGCATTAATCGAGTTCGAGGCACCAACACCGTCCAGTTCGAGGTTCCTGTCGATCGGGCCGGAGACACCCTCGATAGTGCTGCACTGGCTGGGGCCTCTCAGATTGACTCGGTAACGTTTCGACCGGCTGATGACGATGCAGAAGCGGGACGAGATGAAGCGTTACGATTGGCAGTTGCCGATGCACTGGCACAAGCCGATGTCGTACTGGGGTCGCTAACTCTAGAACGTCAGGCGATCCACAGCATCCAGATTAATAGCAACAGCTACAGTCCCGAACCCTATGAGCTGCAGCGATCGTGGTCGGCTAGTAGTGCAGATGCAACTACTCCTGCGATTGGTGGGGACCAAACGATTAATGCAACCGTTACCCTAACCGTTCAATATTGAATGGTTCTGGATTGAGTAGTTCTTGCGTGAGTAGTTACGGTGGCTATCTGAGACATTTGCGTTCGCATCAAGCAGATGATTTACAGATGAGCGATCGCCGCGGCCCCAAAAATTGAACCGAACGATTTACTCCCCATCGCTCGGCCCAACTTTCTTGATGGTTTGTCAGCGTAGAAGCAATGAACGATCGCTCCCCCTCAAGCTGGCTGCAATACCTTCATTGGTTGATGGCACCTGCGCAGCCAGCCTGACACGTCACTAATTGCTAAACAGGTCTCCAATTGGAGTCCCGGGAGCAACATCCTGGAAATTACTGCCAGTACCGCGAGAGGTCCAATGGGTGGTGATTGCTGCGTATGCCTCTGTCGGTAGACCGATATAACCCACACTGGTAGATAACTCAGCCGCGTTTTCCAGGTAGTAGTCCACAAATGCTTCCACCTGAGGTTTGCCCTCTGCCGAGGCCACATTCACGTAGATGAAGAGTGGACGGGCCAAAGGGTTATAGGTGCCATTTTCTACCGTTTCGGCAGACGGAACGACGCAGCCGTCACCGCCGTCAATTCCCACCACATTCAGAATTTCCTTGTTCTCCTCGTAGAATGCCAAGCCAAAGAATCCTAGTCCCCCTTCATTTCCGGAAACACCGGTCACAATCACGTTGTCGTCTTCGCTAGGGGTAAAGTCGGCGCGAATATCGTCTTCGTCAAGGATCGCTTCGTTGAAATAATCGAACGTTCCGGAATCAACGCCAGGCGCATACAGAGACAGGGGAACATCTGGAAATCCGCCCCCTTCGATATCGGCCCAACTGGTGACCTCTCCCTCAGCATTGGAATTCCACACGAAATTAAGCTGCTCGGTGGTCAGACATTGGGTAAATTCGTTGTCTTTAGACGTAACAACGGCCAACCCATCAAACGCCACCGGTATTTCGACAAACTCGATGCCATTTGATTCGCACGTTTCAATTTCGCTTTCCTTGATCGGGCGAGAGGCGTTGGAGATATCGGTTTCGCCCACACAGAATTTGGTGAATCCTCCCCCGCTGCCGCTGGTGCCAACCGAAACGTTCACTCCGGATTCAACGGATTGGAAGCTCTCTGCCGCAGCAATCGTTACTGGCCCCACGGTACTAGACCCATCGGCAAGCACATCACCGGATAACGACGAACTACTCGTTGAAGACTGAGATGTACTGTCTGTGGAAGTGGTTGGCTGGTTGCCACCACATGCGGTCACAATCGCTCCCAGGGATAGAGCTACGATTGAAAGCGATACTTTGGAGTTCATTGTTTTACGTTCACGAAACACTGACGGATCGTTCTACCGACTCTGGTAGATGGCATTTGAGGCTAATTCCTGCCAATTGATAGGAGATATCGGTCTGTGGCTTCAACCTCAAGAACGAGATCGATGAATTCAAGTGTTGCGATCGCCCCGAGAGCTTAAAACTGCTCCCCAGTGGCACTGTGCTGCCCCGAGGACGCGTGACCAATATGTATATCAATCTATTGACAGCCACCTAGGATGGAGTGCGGACAATCCGATATCAAATAAACTCAATTTTGTTTTATCGCACCAGATAGTATGAATACTTAGCCGAGTCGTATCGTTTGCACGTTTTACGATGACAGCCTGTAGCAATAGTCTGGGAAACCACTAGTCGGCAGTGGAGCCCCTTGTCGAACGATAGTAAGACTGTCAAGGCTCTTCGGGGCGATCGCTGTTGGGATCGAACGGTCTGGGGAAGACCACCACGAGTTGCGTCACCTCCTCGAACAAGCGGTCAGCAACCACTGCGTTTCCCTCATCGGTCAAACTATCCGGGCTGCGAAATGCTTCGCTGTCCAGTTGGTTCATTGCTTCGTAGAGACTCAGCGCTGTAGTGTTGTCCGACCCCTCCGCTACCTCTTCTGCCACCTCTCCCAGTCGTCCGAACAGCTCCGCCATGCGAGTTTGGTAGGTGTTGTCCAATGCCAGCGCGATCTCTCGTTCTGTCGCACTCAGCACCTGCGGGTCGCGCCCAGATAGTTCAGGCTGTACGACGATCAGAAGCTCGCTGTCCATTCCCGAGGTGAGTTGCGCCATCTGCTGCACCGTATTGCGATAGCGATTGAGACGCCGTTGTTGTTCGCTGTCGTTCATCGGTAAGTTGGCACTGGGCTCGTTACTGGAGATATCGCTAGTGGGGGTGTTGGCTCTAGGGCTTGTATCGCGCACTGCTGTGGAGGAGGACATCCATTGATTCAACCCCAGTACCGATCTCCACGCAGGTTCCGGCTCCGGATTTAACACGTAATAATCAAATCCACGCACGAGCGTTAGATTGCTCAACCCTGCCTTCACTTGCTGCCAAGCCAACCGCCCCAATCCCATTTGCGATCGAGCGGTCAACCGCTCGATATCTACCCCTTCAGCTCCCCAGCGATCGCCAGACAGAATCAGGTCCGCATATCCGTTGAGTACAACCACAATATCGGGGTCGTAGGCCGCCACGTGCTGCATGTACCAGGCCAGCTCGTTACCGGAGGCATACCCCGGAACGGCAGCATTGATAACCCGATAGGTCTCAGGGTGAACGCGCGGGGGGAGTGCCAGTACCTCCGAGACGCGATCGGCAAAAAATGGCAATTGTTCTGGCTGAAAGTCTTCCGGAGTATCCCGTTGGCGAGCCACCCGGTCATTGAGCCGTTCCTCCAACTGTTCTGCAATGGTGGTATCGTTACCCGAACTCAATTGGCCAAACGCCAGCGAGCCTCCCAAGAGAGCGATGCGAATTTCTCCCTCCGGCTTCTCCACCGCAATCTCGTCATCATCGCGAAATCCGCTGCTGTTGATGCTCCAATAGGTCGTGCTGCGATCGGGCACGAGCCGATAGCCCACCAGAGGATGATACGTTGCCGCAAGCTGGCCAGGTGGCCCCTCGGGTGTTACAGGACGTCCTTGGGGAGTGCGCAGCTCCAGGCGGTACGCCGTGACCGTCTCGGGTTCGTCTATCTGATTAAACTCGTCTGCAACCCCAGTTACTCCAGTGATGAGGCGGGCGAAGCACTCCAAAGCGATCGGGACGCTGAGCACTATGAGCGCGCCTACTGCCAACCTCAGGACCAGAACGGTGCGGCGGCGAGGAGGACGCAGACGGTCTTGTCGCTGCAATCGTCGAGGTGGATGGGACATATTGCTAGTTCAAACAAGCATGAAACTTCATTCTGCCTGGCGGACAAAAGGATGTGCTCCCCGAATTCACCTCATCCTCCAACTATTTTATTGATGAGGGAACCAGCTCGGTTTAGAGCAAGGCGTGGCACTGGCATGGCAAATTGGCTAGCAGTCGAGGCTGTACCCTGTAGCTCAACCCTGTTACCGTCTAGCTAACTTCCGCGTTACCGCCAGCATACCCGCCCTCCTCCCATGAATTGGATTGCCATCCCCGATTGCCCGCACTATTGGTTGCAGCGGGCTAACGTTCCCGTCGCGCTCTTGGGGACGAGCGATCGCGTTGCTGGAGACTTCAATGCCACAGAGGAGGGCATTGCACTGCTGGATTTGCGTATTGCAGATGGCACGGTGGTGGAGATTCAGCCCCATGTCTGTCTAGGTGAGCTACCTGCTAGCGATCGGGAGATGGGGAGTGGTGCTGGTTTGCCGAAGAGCACTGGTTCGTCTGTAGGCGATACTCTCGCTCGAAACGAACCGCCAGCTGTAGTCGATCTCGCTGGGGGGATGGTGTGGCCCTGCTTGGTCGATTTGCACACCCATCTCGACAAGGGGCATATCTGGCCGCGCACCCCCAACCCTGACGGTACGTTTTGGACAGCACTCGATCGCGCCAGAGCCGATCGCGATCGCCATTGGACGGCGGAAGATCTATATCGCCGCATGGAATTTGGTCTCAAGTGCAGCTACGCCCACGGCACGGCAGTTGTCAGAACCCATCTCGATTCGTTCCAAGAGCAAGCCGCCACCAGTTGGCAGGTTTTTCGACAGCTCAGACAAGCATGGCAGAACACCATCGAGTTACAGGCCGCATCCATTCAACCGCTGGACGTCTATTTGACGCCACAGGGGGAAGCGTTAGCCGATCTCGTCGCAGACTCCGACGGACTATTGGGGGGAGTGCCGCAGATGGGGCCGCAGTTGGCTGTCGCCTGCGATCGCTTGTTCGAGCTAGCGAAGGAACGCGACCTAGACATCGACCTGCATGTGGATGAAAGCGGCGATCCGAACGATATTGCCCTACAGTACGTCGCCCGAGCTGCTATGCGACACGGATACGAGGGGCGAGTGGTATGCGGGCATTGCTGCAGCCTTGCGATCCAGCCTGCCGATATCGTTCGCGACACTCTCCAACTGGTTGCCGATGCCGGTATTGCAGTGGTCAGTCTGCCCCAGTGCAACCTGTATCTCCAAGATCGCTACCAATCAGCTACGAGCCTCTTATCTACTAAGTCTTCCTCTACTACATCGTCTCTGGCCGTTACGCCTTTTCAGGCCGCCTCCCCTAACCCCGCCTTACTGCAACTCGCTGGAGGTCAGACCCCTCGCTGGAGGGGGGTGACGCTACTGCACGAACTCGATCGAGCGGGGGTTCCGGTAGCTGTGGCCAGCGACAACTGTCGCGATCCCTTTCATGCCTTCGGAGACCACGACATGCTGGAGGTATTCGCTTGGGCGGTGCGCATTGCTCATTTGGATATGTCCTACGGGGACTGGCCCGTTGCCGTAGCGCGCACTCCTGCACGGATATCGGGGGCCAAATCCTGCGGCACCATCGCTGTCGGCCAGCCAGCCAATTTAGTGGTGTGTCGCGGACGAAATTTTAGCGAACTACTGGCTCGCCATCAGAGCGATCGCGTGGTCCTGCGCAATGGACTGGCTGTTTCAACCGTTCTGCCCTCCTACGCAGAGCTGGACGACCTGATGCTCGCACCGCGATCGGTTTGACCTGAGTCGGTTTGATCTGAGTCGGTTTGACTTGAGTTCGATTGCCCTCATCCCCAGCCCTTTTCCCCCAACCTCTCTCTTACAAGGGGGAAAGGGACCAGAAGGTAAAACTCTGATGCTGTCGTTGTGCTGTGGGGCAACCATCCCACTCAAATACTCCTGTCGAACTGACGTTTTAACAGAACCAATATCTCTTGGGATTGGTAAGAGTTCTGAGATGCTTTGCGTAGATTTATGTACACTACAATGCATCAAAGGATTACAATTATACGAACATAAGTAGAAACCCTGATGACTTGCTCTCGGTCTGCTGGCTTGGCGTGAGTTCTAAGCGCACACTCCAATCACATGTTTGGTACAGCTGTCTCTGGCTTGATAGCTGTATCCGCATCGTTCCTAAGCATCGAGGTCCGTCACTGCCCGCAATGGTGCACTGACAGCCAAGTTGTAACTCTTGACAGCTAACGGGTGTTGACAGGCATTGCTCCTCACACCGCAAAGAGCCGAACGAGCTAAGCCATCTAGATAACAGTTCTTGGGATAGTCGGGATAGCTCAGATGGTCTCCGTACAAGCTTGGATACGTAAAGCGGTCAGTCCAACCAAGCAAGACGAGCGGGCGTCTCTCTTCGAACAAATCTTTGCCGTCGTATCCCTGATCCTTTACCTCGATGCCATGTTCGGCGTCATGTTTGGAGGCTTCTCTGCCAGCGTGACCAAGCTGCTGTTTCTGGGAAGCTATGCGATTGTGACGGGGTTGCTGTTGACACGATACCGCGAGCGGCTGCGGGCACTTCTACCTCATGGTGGAGCCATTTGGGTCGTGGCGTTGTTGCCGGTGCTCTCAACGCTGTGGTCGGACTACCCTGCGGTGACTTTCCCCCGCGGGCTGGCAGTTTTGCAAGCGAGTCTGTTTGGTCTCTATTTGGGGTTGAGGTTCTCGTTACCTGCCCTACTGCACCTGTTGGGGTACACCTTGATGGGGTTGCTGGGGGCATCGCTTCTGGCTTTAGCGGGGCTGTCTTGGTGGGGGGACGATGCTGGTGTGTTTGCCAACACCAATGCATTTGGTTTGAGGATGGTGTTGGGGGCGATTGTCTTTCTCCTGTTGGCCCTTGAGAGCAGGATGTGGCGTCGCCGCGCTTGGTTCCTATTGTTTGCAGTTTCAATTGTTTGCGCGTTCCTGTCGGGGTCTGCCGCTGCCCGAGAGTGCGCGACTGTTGTTTTGGTGTCGATACCGGCGATCTCGATCCCCCGCTGGCGAGATGGACCTGTCCTGACGGCGTTCTTGTATCTCATCTCTATCTTGTTCGGCTGCATTGTATTTGCGCTGGTGGAAAATGCCGAGTCATTGCTGGGGGTATTGAAACTGGATTCCCCATTCTCGGGTGCGATTGCCGCCGAGCCGGAAGTGATTGCGGCGATCGAACATCAGTTTTTGGTCGGTTACGGATATGAAAATTTCTGGGTGGGTAGCTTGGATAGCCCCTCGGAGACGTTATCTCAATTGGCCCGCGCCGCGGCAGACATGCACCTGCATAGCGGCATTCTGGAATCCATGTTGAATGTTGGCTTCTTTGGAACCCTCTGTGTGTGCGTCTGCCTGTGGTCAGCGCTGCTGAATTTCTTCAAAGCTGTTCGTATCAAGCGGTCTGCGTTTCACTTTTTTCCGATCTTATTCTTCTGTCTATTTCTGTTTTCCAATTTCACCGAGTACTCCTTTTACGGCCGCAACACTATTTTCTGGGTGTTGTTTGTGTCCGTGTTAACCCTGGCGGCCGATCGCTCTTCCCGTCGGTCTGGCTCGCAGACTTTGTTGTCCTCGGTGCGATCGCAGCCTAGATACAACACCGGGGGGTCTCTCGGCCCCTCTCCCACAACAGAACGCTGGGGGGAAGCTGACTCACCGACTCCTTCTGCCGCAACGGATACCGCCGCTCCTCAAGATCGATCGGGTGCTGACTTAACCATTCCGATCTTTGCGGGTTTGACCGCGTCCGGCCCGCCAACTGCTAACGTGCCGGGGCTTGATTCACCCGATACTAATGTCCCAGATCTGGATTCAACTGGGCAGGGAGGTAACGAATCTGCCGATCGCGATCTAGATACTTCAGAACCGGACGATTCAGACGCGTTCGAGCTGGAAGGGGTCGAGGATAGGGCGCTAGAGGTGGCTCCGGGTGGCGAGCTGCCGAATGTAGATGGTACGGCCAGTGAAGACGAGTTCTACGTCCCGGAAACTGAACTCGTTCCACTGTCCACACACGAAGCAATGGCTGATGAAGCAATGGCTGATGAACGGGTGACAGATGAGTTGATCGTCGATGAACCGGTTGAGATGGTGACTGACCGCTTGCAAGAGGAGGGCGACACGATTCCCAACGAAGCATCGATGTCTGAAATTGAGGCCGATGAAGAGTCTGCTTCAACACTGGCACTCCCGCAGGATGCCTACGAGGCCCTTGTTACTGCTTATCTGTCTTCAGACTCGACAGATTCAGGCCCGACAGATGTAGACTCTGTATCTGAATTGGCGGAAGACGACAGTCTTGTCACAGAGAATGAAGGTGCAAACTCAGGGCCTCAACTGGAGATGGGGGCTGCTTACAGCGAGGCGGACGAGACCACCGATCCCAGTGCTGCATCTGATGATTCGAGGCTGTCTGAAGTTGTCTCAGAAATTGACTCTCTCGCCGATATTGATTCTGTCTCGACCCTCGAGTCTAGTCCTGCGATTGACACTGATTTGGAGGCCGATTCCGATTTGAACACCGATGACAGCTTGGATAGTAGTTCTGGCTTAGACGGGGCGACCTTGGAACTCGACGAGGCTTCCGCAGCGATCTTGGGTGTTGGTAGTGCTGTTGACGCAAGCGTTGACTTCAACTCTAGTCTTGACTCAGAGCTGGATGCCGGTTCAAGTACTTCCGACTCAGACACGACTCCCGACCTAGACCCTGCTGCAAATGAGGATAAAGTGCCTGGCCCGAGCGTTGAGACTAGCCCAAATAGTGAGACTAGCCCGGATATTGAACCTGTCCTCGATCTCGCGAATGTAGTCTCCGATGAAATCTCTGAAGCCGATACCGAACCGGCTGTGCAGGTGCAGCCCGACTTGGAGCTGTGGACCGATCTGGTGTCGGAGGTTGTGAGTGGCACCGATGCTCAATCCAGAGTGACTTCGTCCGACTCAGAGGCAGAAGAAACTCAGTGGGCACAAGCAGGGAGCAATGTACGCGAGTTGCTATTGGCCACCCATTGGTTAAATACCCTTGACCCCGACTGGATCGGTGAGGAAGAGACCTCTGCTGATGAAACCGACTCCCAAGCAACTCGCTCGCCTGAGGACGAATCTAGCGATCGCTCCACTCCGAAACTCTCCGTTCCCACGCTGTTGGTGAACGAGTCTTTGCTCAAAGTCCACGATCTTAAATTTGAGGTGGATTCTAGTGCCCCACTGTTTCGCCGGTTAGAGGCAGCGGAGCTGATGAACGTGGCGCAACTGGCGTCTGTCCAGACGTTGTGGCAGCAAGATGGAGGGCAGATCGCCACGATTCTTCAACAGGAGACGGGGTTGGGAATGACCACCCTCAATTTCTTTAGCGATTCTCTCTGGTCTCGGCATCTGGCTCGACGCAAGCGGATTGGAGAGTATTTGCAAGAGGCGGAACTGGTCTCGGCCCGCGAGGTGCAATCCACCCTGAACATCCTTCTGCAGGAGCAGAAGTCGATCCCGCTGGGGGTGGCACTAGCCGAGCAGGGGCTGATTCGCCAGACAACTGCCGATTATTTTGCCCGATCGCTCGTTCAGCGGGCTAGGTCCACTAGCGAGGCTGATTCGCCAGAAATCAAGTCACTACAGATCCCCAAAAATATCGAGTTGGCGGCAACGCGGGGGGGATGTTCGGTCTGTGTTGTGACCTTATGGGGCCGGTTGGAGCGGCGACCTCGCAAGCAACTGCGCCAAAGTTTGTTCGATGCGGCTGAGCTGTATTCGCCAAACGTGCTGGTGGATATGAGTTTGGTGACATCTGTGGATATGCCTTCGTTGAGAGCCATCGTGGCTGCTGCCAACCGCTGCCGGGCACTTCGGGGTCAGTTGTGCCTGTGCGGTATATCGGCTGATGTGCAGCTGTTCTTGCGAAATCAATCTACTCAGCTCGGTCTTAAAAGTTTCCCCAATCGCCGCATTGCGATCGAGTACTTTCCAATCCTGTAACTTTAGCGATCGGCAATCCGCTATGGAGAGTTTCCCGATCGTGTTTCCTCATACGCCAAGGCTTTGGTCAGCCTCCACGCTCTAAGCCTTACAGCGGATTGCTGTACCACCTGCCAGCAGCTCAAATTGATTGGGTTGATGGCAGATTAGTGATGCTATCTTTGCCACACTAGAGGTAAGGCTACGTGGAGAATGAGTAATGCAATCTGACGCGATGCACTCTGAGGTCTACCAAGGGCAGTTTGGCGAATTTACGATTTCGGGGGGCGATCGCCGTGGAGTTATCGTCTACCGAGCGGCGCTGATGGTGGCTGCACTTAGTTTTGCTATCTCTTCTGGGCTAGTGCTGTGGCAGCCGCAGTCATTGTCTTCCATCCAAATCGCCTGGACGATTACCGGACTTTTCGGGTTGTTTTCTGTGGCGATGGGGGTGGCATTGTGGACGATTCACATTTACATGCGGCCTCTCCATCGGGCGTTACAGGTGCTGTGGGGAATTGGCACGGTGAGTGCGATCGCTCTTGCAGCAACATCTCTTCCCAACCCTTTGGCTCTGGCAGTTTTCCAACAGCCGTTGATGGTGCTGGGCATCGGGTTCACGTTTGCAGCGCTGACCGGTTTGTTTGTTAAAGAAGCGTTTTGTTTTAACCGGTTAGAGACAAAAGCTTTAGCTCCAGTGGTTCCGCTATTGTTGTTGGGCCACTTATTGGGATTTATGCCGTTACAGGGCAAGGTGGTGTTGCTGGCGATTTGGGCATCGTTATTCCTGGTATTTGCTGTCCGCAAAGCCTTCCAAGCTATTCCCCCAGATATTGGTGATAAATCCGTTTTTGATTACCTGGCGAAAGTGCGGAGTGGGGAGATTTCGCCGGAAGCTGGTCAAGCGGTTAGCTAAAATCGTAGGCTTTTCGAATTGTCTATCAGGGTTGCGGCGATCGCCTCATCCTGACGGCTGTAACTAACAAACAGCTTCGACACAACCTACAGCTCACATCCTGTTAGGCAACATTCTCCTCTCAAACATCCCGAAAAAACGAGCCACCTTTAGCTTCACCTAACCTTCTCAAGAAATGAGCGGATTGAACCTTCGATCGCCCCCCAATCCCTCTCTCTAACTAAGTCTTTCGGAAACAGATGGGTAGCCAACCCAATTGCGATCGCCCCCGCATCCAAAAACGAACGAGCATTATCGCAAGTCACCCCCCCCGTAGGAATCACCGGAACGTACCCCATCGGCCCCTTTAACGCCTTGAGATACTGCGCTCCCCCCACCGACTGGATCGGAAACACCTTCACCGCAGTTGCCCCAGCCCGCCAAGCCGTACCAATCTCCGTCGGCGTCAGCGCCCCAGGCACCATCGCAATATCCTGCCGCAACGCCAGCTCCATCACCTCCGACGTGAAATACGGACTAAACACAAACTGAGCTCCAGCCGCGATCGCCTCTTTCCCCATCTGCTCGTCCACCACCGTCCCGGTACCAATCGCAATCTCAGGAAAGCGTTCTCGCAACACGGCAATAGCCTCCGTAAATCGGTGGGAGGTACTGGTGATTTCGATGTGACGCATACCCGCCGCGATCGCCGCCTCGGCAAGCTTGATGGATATAGATAACTCGTCCGTGCGAATTACGGCAATAACGCGATCGGTTTTAACCTGCTGCAGCCACTCTGCTGCAGAAAGATGAGCCATAGATTCTCAGTCAGTCTCAACGTCGTAGCAGTGTAGTCTCGCTCGTTCGCGATCTCCCGAAATGGCAACAGTCCGTGACAGTTATTGTCGTTCGTCTTCGTAAATACAACCCTTTCTCTGCCAGCCGAACTCTACAGTCTCCCGAGAGCATCTCCGTCTGCCGAGTCATCTCTAAAATTGCTAGGCGATCGCCCCTTACTCAAGCCGCAATCAAACCCTTAAGTATCTTCAACAATCAATTTGCCAACCATACCCGCCAACTCGTGACCGGGAACAATGCACTTGAGCGAATATTCTCCAGCTCTCTGCGGAACAAACACCCAATCTGCCTCCGCCTCGGGCTTCAGCTCCAGTTCGCTCACCTTCCCCTTCACCTCAACCCCGGCAACATCCACCTTGCGGGTCCACACTACATCGGCAAAATCCTTAGCAGTGAAATAATGCTTGACCGGACTGGGATTGCTCAACGTGAGCTTGTATTGCTTCCCCACCTTGAACTGCATCGTATCTGGATAAAAATGAAAGCCATTTTCCGGAGAGCCCAGCTCTACAGACATTTGAATGGTGTCTTGGGACGCGTGGGTCGTCCTTGCATCTGCAGGGCGGGAAACTGCCAGTAAACAGAGAGTCATCAGAACAACTAAGCTGTGCTTTATCCAACGATTCATGGCAAAATCCAGCGGAACGAACGAGTTGACTCAACAATTGATAGTTCGAGGACGCTGAGTTCAAATAAGTTGAGTCGAATCTATACCGATCTTAACAACGTTCGGTTTACCGTCCGTTCCCATTTCAATATCTCGATTGAGGGAGCCACTAGCGATGCGCCGCTCTTGCCGCCACAATCCCAAGCTAGGCAAGCAAACGAAGGCCACCGCACATCTGCGGTGGCCAGAACCTGGTCGATATTCTTTAAATATCGCAACACTTCAAGTCCTGTAATACTTCAAGTCCCACAACACTTCAAGTCCTGCACTAGTGGTTGCCACCTGTTCAGGGCTGCACCATTAGCTCAGTCCCACCAGCGGTAACTTGGCCGCCGCCGCGCGATCGCAAATCCAAATCAAGTCCCCGTCAGGATTCACCCCTTGGGCCGGTAACCCCACCGTCTCGGTCAGCAGGGTTTTGACAATATCGGCCTTGCCCGCCCCCGCAATCCAAAACACCACTCGTTTGCTAGCATTCAACGCTGGGTAGGTGAGGGTAATGCGCGGGTCACCATCCTTGTTGCCGACAGTGACCGCAGATTCAGACTGAAGGGCTTCTGTACCGGGAAACAACGACGCTGTATGGCCGTCTCCCCCCACCCCTAACAGAGTGCAATCGATGGTGGGTAACAGACTGTTAAACACCTGCTGCAAGGTTTTAGCGTAGGTATCGGCGTCCGCTTGGGGATTGCCAGCCTGAGTGGGCATGGGAAATACGTTTGGGTCGGGAATGGGAACGCGATCGAGCAAGGCTTCTTTCGCCATCCGATAATTACTGTCGGGATGATCGGCGGGGACATAGCGCTCGTCCCCCCAAAATACGTAGACCTTGTCCCACGGCAAATCGGCACTGGCCAGCGCCTCGTAAAACACTTTTGGAGTCCCCCCCCCCGATAGGGCGACCGAGAAAAAACCACGCTCGGCGATCGCCTCAATTGCCCACTGTTGCCACAACTCAATGCCGCGCTGCACCATCCTGCCAGAGTCAGCCAACACCTCAAGCCGCCACGATTGTCCCACCATGTTTGTTCTCTCTCCTTCTACTGTCGGGTCTGGCTTTTGGGGTCTGGATTGCCGTTGCTGGGCCGACCACTCCTGCACTCTAGCCGCATCCTTCAAGGGAATCACCACACTTGAGGTGGGGTTATCTCTACAGTCCTCCCAAAGCTGATTTTTTATCATGCAAATAACCTCGCTGAGCCAGAATCCGTCTGCCGTCGCGATCGCTCTTCACCAGAGTTGAGACCGACATTAGTGCCAGCATCCCTACCGGGTATCGGTCGCGGCAGAGTCGGATTCCAAACCTACGCCAAGTGGGTATTGCTTCTTGGAAGCAAGCTCGGCCCGTACCGGCTCGATCTCGCGCTGGTATCGAGTCTTCTCGTTGATTCTGGAATTCCTGTTGCGGGCTTTGCCCCCAGCGTCAAAAGGGAGCTAAATCGGCGCGAACATCACACCACGTCAGAATTGCAGCCGCTAGGAGGGCTGAAATTTATGGGCAAAATTGTCGGAATTGACTTGGGAACCACGAACTCTGTGGTTGCCGTTATGGAAGGGGGGCAGCCCACCGTAATTGCTAACGCTGAAGGTACCCGCACCACCCCCTCCGTTGTAGGTTTCAGCAAAGACGGCGAGCGTCTGGTCGGCCAGATGGCCCGTCGCCAAGCAGTTCTCAACCCCGAGAACACCTTCTATTCCGTCAAGCGGTTTATCGGTCGCAAGTTTGACGAACTCAATCCCTCCACCCTTGAAGTTCCCTACAAGGCGTTTAAGGACGAGAAGGGCAATGTCAAAATTAATTGCCCCCGCGAGGGAAAAGATTTTGCCGCTGAAGAAATCTCGGCCATGGTGCTGCGCAAGCTGGTAGATGAAGCCAGCAAGTACCTGGGCCAACCGATTACTGAGGCTGTTATCACCGTTCCCGCCTACTTCAACGACTCTCAGCGTCAGGCGACCAAAGATGCGGGCCGCATCGCTGGTTTGGAAGTCAAGCGGATTATCAACGAGCCCACCGCTGCATCGCTGGCTTACGGCCTCGACAACAAGAACAACGAGATGATTCTCGTGTTCGACTTGGGTGGTGGTACGTTCGATGTTTCCGTCCTGGAAGTGGGCGACGGCGTTTTCGAAGTGAAGTCCACCAGTGGTGACACCCAGTTGGGTGGTGACGACTTTGACAAGGCGATCGTTGATTGGCTGGCTGCCGAATTCCAAAAGCTAGAAGGTGTCGACCTGCGTCAAGATCGTCAAGCTCTGCAGCGTCTAACAGAAGCGGCTGAGAAAGCCAAAATCGAGCTATCCAGCGTCCCTGAAACCAGCATTAACCTGCCTTTCATCACCGCTACTGCCGAAGGTCCCAAGCACCTCGACCTGAAGCTGTCTCGGGCACAGTTTGAGAAGGTTTCTTCCGAGTTGTTCGATCGCATTCGTCACCCTGTCGAGCAAGCGCTGGCTGACGCCAAGCTAAGCAAATCCGAAATCGATGAAGTGGTACTGGTGGGTGGCTCCACTCGTATTCCTGCCGTCAAGACTTTGGTTCAAGATCTGATC
Organism: Cyanobacteria bacterium J06642_12; assembly: GCA_039817825.1. Classification (GTDB taxonomy): domain Bacteria; phylum Cyanobacteriota; class Cyanobacteriia; order Thermostichales; family PCC-7336; genus PCC-7336. The sequence goes on from JBCBVA010000002.1 coordinate 80,131, forward strand.
GGCAAAGCCCCTAACGAGTCGGTCAACCCCGACGAAGTGGTTGCCGTCGGGGCGGCTATTCAGGCTGGCGTACTGGGCGGCGAAGTTAAGGACGTTTTGCTGCTAGATGTCACTCCTCTGTCCTTGGGGGTGGAAACCTTGGGCGGCGTAGCGACCAAGCTGATTCCCCGCAACACCACTGTTCCGACTCGCAAGTCCGAGACCTTCTCTACCGCTGAAGACGGCCAGTCTTCCGTAGAAATTCACGTCATCCAAGGGGAGCGTGAAATGGCTCGGGACAATAAGTCCCTCGGTCGTTTCAAGCTAGACGGCATTCCTCCTGCTCCCCGTGGCGTCCCCCAAATCGAAGTTACCTTCGACATCGATGCCAACGGTCTACTCAACGTCTCCGCCAAAGATAAGGGCACGGGTAAAGAGCAAAGCATCTCAATTACCGGTGCCTCGACTCTGGAGAATTCCGAAGTCGATCGCATGGTGTCTGAGGCCGAGAAATTCGCCGATGAAGACAAAGAGCGTCGTGAGAAGATCGAGCGCCGCAATCGCGCCGATAGCTTGGCTTACCAGGCAGAGAAGCAAATTGCCGATAACGGTGACAAGATCTCCGCTGACAAGAAGGACAACTTACAAACCCTAATTGTCGAATTGCGCGACGCTATTCAGAAGGAGGACGACGACGCCATTCAAGCCAAAGAAACGGCGTTGCAAGAGGCTCTCTATGCCATCAGCAGCGAGCTGTACCAGCAAGCTGCTCCTCCTGAAGGTGCGCCGACCGATGATGGAGCTACTGATGGAGCCAGCGCTGGCAGCGGTGCAGCGGCTGATGACGATGTCATCGATGCTGAATTCACCGAAAGCTAGATCGGCAAAGCCCAATGTGGCACTAGTCAGCAAAACTGGGGCGTGCGTGTTAGGGCAACTGACCGCACGCCTTTGCTGCATCTCACAGGTAATTTGAGAAGAGACTCTGGAATGTCCCCATTGTGAGTTTGCTGGTGAACGGGCAAGTCGCGGCAGAGACAGATATTTTTGAACTGTCGAAGTATCTGAATTGCGTGAGGCCAAGTCCGAGTTGAACGCAATGGCGCAGGGTCAGCGAAGCTCACGTGCGATGCTTCCGATGCTTCACTACCTGGCTGGTGTCGACTCCTAGTCGACTACCATCCCTGACTAGCTGGCCCGGAGGACAAGATTGGTGCTTCAAGACAGTGGACGCTTGACGGTCGTAGAGAGTTCTTGGCAACTATCGAGCCCCACCTTCCAGTCCCACGGTTGTTGAGGAAGACGCAATGCAAAATTTCAAAGACTACTACAAAATTCTGGGAGTGAGTCGCAGCGCCACCCAGGACGACATCAAGCGCGCCTTCCGCAAACTCGCCCGTCAGTATCACCCCGATATCAATCCCGGGGATACAGCAGCAGAGAATAAGTTCAAGGACGTCAGCGAAGCCTACGAAGTACTCTCTGACAGTACCAAACGCCGTCAGTACGATCAGTTTGGTCAGTATTTCAATCAAGGAGGCTTTCGCGGCGGTCGGCGCGCCTCTGGCAGCCCGTTTGGAGATTTCGATCCTGCTGTCGGTCAAACGGTTGACTTCAGCCAGTTCGACGATTTTCAGGACTTTATCGACCAGTTGCTGGGTCGCATGGGAGGGGGAGCGGCTCGGGGAGGCTACGCGGGTGGACCCGGTTTTGGCAGTTCGGGCTTTGGTGGCTCGGGCTTCGGGAACTCTGGATTCGCGGGTGGCTCTCGCCCCAAGCAGGACTACAATGCCGAAGCGTCTATTCAACTGACCATTCCAGAGGCCTATGCCGGGGGCAAACGACGCTTGCGGGTGGAGGGCTCTCGCACGCTAGAAATCAACATCCCTGCCGGGGTGACAGATGGCAAGAAAATTCGGCTCAAAGGTCAGGGGCATCCAAACCCCAGCGGCGGCCAGGGGGATTTGTATCTCAAGGTGGAGATTAAGGCCCATCCCTTCTATCGAATGGAAGGGGCAGATGTATATTGCAACCTACCGATTTCTCCTAGCGAGGCTGCCCTCGGTGGCCCTGTGGAAGTGCCCACGCTAGATGGCTCGGTCAAGCTGAATCTGCCGGCTGGGGTGCAATCCGGCCAGAAAATGCGATTGGGGGGTAAAGGGTTTCCAAAGGGCAAAAGTGGCCGTGGCGACCAGTTTGTTGTGATACAAGTGAATGTCCCGAGCAAAATCACGCCAACGGAGCGAGAGTTATATGAAAAATTAAAGCAGGTGCAGTCGTACGACCCTCGGCAAGCAATGAACGTTTAGAGAACGTGCGTTCAAGTGGGTTGAGTACCTAACAAGTTGAGTGCTTAGCGGACAACACGATACCAGCTTGCCAGGCGCTCGGCAGAAACACCGCAGCGGTAGCCCATCCGAATCGCTTGCATGAGAGCCACGGTTTTCAACGGCCCGTGCTGTTGCCAGCGCCGACTGGATGTCACGATCTTTTGGGGCAGGTAAGCCACTTGACCCCGTTGCTGCATGCGACGGGAAAACTCGTAATCTTCCATCAAAGGCTGTTGAGGGTAGCCTCCCAATTGCTCGAACAGCGATCGCCAGACAAAAATTCCCATATCCCCTGTAAAACACCCTGTGAGGCGCGTCCGCGCATTCATCCCCCACTCGATCGCGGTGTACGGCAGTTTGTGTCGATCCAAGCTGACGGCAAATCTGCCGCCAATGGCAGGAGTGCCGAGCATTGCCCGCCGCACTGCCTTTAGGCCAGCTTCGGGCAACTGTGAATCTGCATGTAGGAATAACAGGACATCGGCACGGGCCTGTTGAGCCCCCGCATTCATTTGCTGGGCACGGCCCCGCTCGGGGGCACGAACCACTTGAACGGGAGCAAGGCCACCAGCGGCATCCCAGAGTTGGTAATTGTTCGCGATGTCCAGCGTGCGATCGCTCGAACCCCCATCCGTCACAATGACGTCAAACGGTGGTGTTTGCCCTTGCAGGCTATCCAAACAGCTTCCAAGCGCCGATTCCTCTTGATAGGTGGGAATCACAATTGCAATCGATGGCTGCATCTCTGTTTCCCCAAGGCCGCTAGCATCGGGTCGACTGAGGTCCGTTGAAGTGCTTGACGAATGCCTTGCCATCATGTGTTGTTCCTTGCCGCCAATCCAGGATAATAAAACCATCAGAGAGGAAGCTCGGAACGAGATGTTTCGGAAAAAATCGGTATACCCCTGAAATCGGCATAACCCAGAAATCAGTATGGAAGTAGACGTAGTCGCGATCGCCGTTGTCTCATTTAATGTCGGCGTGTTCCTCCTGCTGCTGCAGGTTCTGAAGATCGCATTGAAGCTCCCTCGCTGGGTGAGAATTGGCCAACGCTTTTTTGAAAAGCGTCTGGCCGCCAGCCAATCCCTACAGGACGTCCCCCAACAATTCGATCGCCTCAATCAATTCATATTCGATAGCAATCAAAAGTTTGCGCAGTTAAGCCGCCGTCTGTCTCTGACGACTCAACTGAGTCGTGCCATCCAACTGACCCAGCTGCGTGGATGGGTCAGTCGCCGGCGACGGCGCAGATAGGAGCGCTTTAAGTACGTCTTGATGAAGATGTCGTGGTGGTTTAGCGTCACACAATTCCCACGGCCACATCGACAAAACTGCTACATCCCTACCCTTGAGATGAAACAGATCCCTTTTGGCTACTTCCTATGATGTAAGTCTTTATAGCCACTGCACTGATTGTATTCAGCATTTGTTATCGCAATCCTCTGTCAGGTCTAGAGGGCAAAGACAGCTATAATCCTCGATCTGGAAGGAAGAAGGTTTAGGACACGCTCCATTCTGGATTGCCGATTTCTTTGGATTCAATAGGGCTCCACCCTCTAGATTCAGCAAGGGTTAGCCATAATTGCATCTCCCCAAGCGGTACGGTTGCTAACTCTAATCCTTGCCGCACTGAATTTTGCTGAGTCATTAAGCGTTCCATTACGGACTCTCACCATATGGCAGCAATTTATCCTCCCTGCGAATCTACTGACTACGCAGCATCAAGAACGCATTATTAGCGATTTAAATAAGCGTAAAGAAACGTTTATTTCTTCCTGGTGGTCGGGGTGATATGTCATCAAAAGGCTATAGTTGAGCCAGATAGAGTTCTGCCAAAGGAGGCAACATCTCGGTTCCTTTTTTCACCCGCGAGATGATGACTATCTCCACTACCTTACTAATCGGTGATACCTGTCTGGATATAGTCCCTATTTCTCCATCTCGCCTATCAGTGACTCTCGCAAATTTCGGCCTCGAATAGGCCATGAGAGAATATCAGCTTTGCTGTCGCAGGCGCTCCGATAAAGCGATTGATGAAGCTGCAGTCTCTAATTCGTACTGATAAATTAGAGGTCTTTAAATTTAACGAGAGTCAATCCGATTTCCAATTTTTAGTTGTTATTCATTGGTAAGTCCGCATTGCGGCGTTGGATGTCGGGGAACAGGATTCAAAACACGTTCATACTCGCGAAGGAGATAGCGAACAACTTATCTTTTATGGGTTAAATCGCCACATTTATAGTGGTACGTCAGGTATCTACTGTCTCTATTCATAACCTTGCTTTTTTGTGGTTTATTCAAAGATCGCTATCTTTGAATTACCAAGGAAATCTTTCGAGCGAGAATGGTGGGACGTAGGTACCTATTCATTTATTGACTGTAATTTGCATGTGCACAGTAGGTTCGTGAGTATTGAGCGGCCTGGCTAGGTGATGTTGCTCTGATGTTTGATTGTAAGGAGCCACCTTTCCGATCGCGCCACACGCGCCGATTAGCCGTAGGAGGGCAGCAATGTTGGCATTTATTAAACAACTTATTCGGGCGATTGCTGATGTATTTGCACCACCGCCCAAAACGAATGTAAAGGTCGGCTATCAGTCGATCACTTCGGATGTTTGTCACAATCAAAAGGGGATGGCCTGCCATGTAGATGACTATCCCACTGTTGGGTCGTCGTAATAATATCCGCTGCCGGAACCCTAGGGCTACAGGTAGCAACTTTTGATAAATAGATGCATTGTTGCAGCGTCAATATGGCGCTGCTTTTGTTGTACAGCAGTGTCCGCACCACCGCGGACATGTCAGCTATGTCCATCCCTGACTATGCTTCGAAACTTTTGTCCTAGCTGAAATGGCAAACGCTATATGGGTAAAAGCAAGCTGCGGCTTCAAGTCTGTGGCTTGAAAGGGCTACTGAGTTGCTTGATCCTGGCCGGCAATTACGGGGTAGGAAACATCGAATGTGAGGGGTTCTATGCCCTCCTGGGTTGGTGTGAACTCCACAATTAAGCGGTTAAACCCATCATCCAGCCGCAAGCCACTGAGGGCCAGGACCATGCGATCGCCCGTCATGGTTTGTTGCGATACCACAATTTCTTCGGGGGTAAGTACTGAAGCGGTAGCCCCGGAAATTAGAGAGCGAACCGGCAGCGAGATATCGGTTCCATTCAGTCGCACGCGAGGATTTTGCCAATCCCACGGCAATGCCTCCCAACTGCCACCCTCTAGGTCAAAGGTGACTGTTAAATAGGCATCAAAGTTTGACAGTCGGGTTCCTGGAGGCGGATCGAACGTTAAGGTCGGCTCGCCAGCGGCTGGTGGAACTACGGCTAGAAGGTTCCCTACGGTGAGAGCTGCTATGGCAGTGCGAGCGAGTGTTTGTGGGAAGCCGAACCACCAGCTCCAGCGCTGCGTGCGATTCACTACGGTATCCCCTTGTTCGAGCTGTTGTTCGAGCTGCTGACGATCGGAATAACTCCGCAGGGCAAACGGTTGATGTGAGTTTTGCATAGTTGAAGCCTGGGTCTTGTCTCCCGTCGGCAAGCTTAGCTTATCTTCTCCTGCGGGGTCGGTCTAACCGCCATACCCAGAGAAAGGCCAGCAGGGCGACGGCAGCAATGAGGGCAATGCCAACCGGGCTGGGGGTCCAAAAGGAGACAGATAGGTGGTTGAAGGCTCCCGTGTCGAGGTGCCACTCCAGGCGATTGCCATCCCTGACGGTGGCGTTGGAGCGGCTGGCTGGGATGGGAGTGGTCAATGCCATTTGCAAATCGAGTAGGCGATCGACGGAGAGAGTGAAGAAGCGCCCCGACACCGGTAGGCGAACGTCGCTTAAGTCGAGCGTATAAGTCAGGTCGTAGCGATCGGCGATACCAAAGCCGTGCTTTGTCACCCTGAGTTCTTCTTCGGCGTTGTTCTGTGCTAACAAACGCAAGGGGAGTGTCCGTTCTCTGGCTGAACTCAGTGCAGTATTTTGGGGGGAGGGTAGGGATCTCGGTGGGTTGGTAGGGCGTTGTCCTGCACCAACAATTGGAGGGAGGGCAGATCGATTGGCGTGAATGGATGCAGTCTTGCTGGGGGAACGATCGGCAAAGGTGGCCAACGAAGGCTCACCTTCAACCGCTAGCTGCGATAGCAGCAGCAAAGGTTGATTGAAGAAGGCATTAAACTTTGACTCTAATTGCGTGTAGTTATCAAACGGGATTTCAACCCGCATCTCGCTATCCGATACGTAATCAGCCGTACCGCCCGCTGCTTCTGCTCGTCGTTCGATTTCCTCTAACAGCTCATCTGCGGCTGAATCGCTGTAATTCCCAATGAAATTCCCCACACTTGAATCCCACTTGAGATTCTGAACGATGGTGCCACCTGTAAGCCAGTTGAAGGACAGCTCCATGCGATATTGCACGCACCCACAACACAGCAGCAGCAGGCAGGCATACAAGCACAGTTGATGCCCAAGCTTCGCGAGTTTTTGCCAATTCATCATCCCCATCTCCACCCCATAACAGCTAGCTAGTCAGCCCGCATCTTGCCCCTAGATCGCCAATGGTTGGCTAAATCTGTACCTTGTCACGCCTACAGTGTGGCGTCAGCAATGAAGCACGCACGCACGGGGCTAAATCTGCAGCCGGGACACCCCTAACACCAGTTGTAGAACCAAAATTCGATATCGGCTGCTGCAGTATTTCACGTGCAGCGTATCTACATCAGTACCGTTGTTGGGAGGGCGTTGGCATACGCGATCGCGCAAGTCCCGATCGCTTGCTCGCGCACACAGGTTCTCCGATCTCAGTAGGCACTCATACGCCCGCTCAACTCACGCATCTGAGAGCTGCTTAGTAGGGTTGGTTCATCGGTGTCGTACAAGGATTATTGGCATGATGTGTTCCAAACTATCTTTAGAAATTTCCACACAACAGCGTTCTCTACAGCAGGTACTTCTCAAGTCCGCGATCGCTGCAGGTGCATTAGCCGCGATGCTGTTGCCTGTCCGTCCGGCAGAGGCCCAACTGGTGCAAGATGCGCTGGTGGGGGCGGGTGGTAATGCCGTTTACGGTGCTGTCACGGGCAACGGCGATCTATTAGAAAATGCCCTCAGTGGCGCGGCCACGGGTGCTGCTGTGAGCGCTACCCACAGTGAGTCTAGAACAGGTGTCGGCGGAGTCGTGCAAGATGCCGCTGTCGGAGCTGCCACAAACACCGTAACAGGCGTTGTTTTGGGCAATGGCTCGGTAACCCAAAATGCCATTGGTGGTGCGGCAACAGGTGTGTTGATCAACGTGACCAAAGATCGCGATTTGTTTGGTGGTTTCCGCTAAGCCTTCACCCAAATATCCGCTGTCCGACCGTCCAGCTTGTTGTCCGTGGATTCTAACTGCGGTGATCGCACAATTGTCTGAAGAACGAGATGGTCTGGCGCAGAGAGTTGGTGATGAAGTGGCGATCGCCCATCAAACATCGGCGATCGCCATTCTGCAGACACTCGTGACTGTTGGGGGTTTGTATCGCAGAGACGGACGGGTTACGATTTGTAGGCTCTGCTCAATTTTGTGTTATGGCTACCGCCTCACTTTCCTCCCTGCCCACCCATAGCCGTAAGCCAACAGTTGCTGTGGCCCACCTGGGTTGCGAAAAGAATCGGGTAGATACCGAACACATGCTAGGGCTGTTGGCTCAGGCGGGATATGACGTCAGCGTCAATGAAGATGATGCAGACTACGCCATCGTCAATACCTGCAGTTTCATTGCTGAAGCTCGGGCCGAGTCTGTACGCACATTGGTAAGCTTGGCCGAACAGGGCAAGAAAGTTGTAATTGCTGGCTGCATGGCTCAGCATTTCCAGCAAGAATTACTGGATGAACTGCCGGAGGCTGTGGCTCTGGTGGGGACAGGAGACTATCAAAATATTGTTGAGGTGATTTCTCGCGTTGAAAATGGCGAACGGGTCAATGCCGTCACCTCAGACTTGAACTACATCGCGGATGAAACCGTTCCTCGCTACCGCACCACCAATGCGTCGGTGGCCTACGTGCGTGTCGCGGAAGGCTGCGATTACCGCTGCGCATTTTGCATTATTCCTCACCTGCGGGGCAATCAGCGATCGCGATCGATCGAGTCGATTGTGGCGGAAGCCCGGCAATTGGCAGCAGAAGGGGTCCAAGAACTGGTATTGATTTCCCAAATCACTACCAACTACGGGCTGGACTTGTATGGCAAGCCGAAGTTGGCGGAACTCATTCGAGCATTAGGAGAGGTGGATGTTCCCTGGATTCGCATGCACTATGCTTACCCCACCGGACTGACAGCAGAGGTATTGAAGGCAATTGAAGACACACCCAACTTCCTGCCGTATCTCGATCTCCCCCTGCAGCACAGCCACCCCGATGTATTGAAAGCCATGAACCGTCCCTGGCAAGGCCAGGTGAACGATCGCATCATCACCAAGATGCGCGAGTTACTCCCCAATGCAACTATGCGCACGACATTTATTGTGGGGTTTCCGGGAGAAACCGAAGAGCACTTTCAACACCTGCTGGAGTTCGTACAGCGGCACGAATTCGACCACGTCGGTGTGTTCACCTTTTCTCCCGAAGAAGGCACCCCAGCCTACGACCTACCTAACCCTGTTGAGCAGGAGGTCATGAACGACCGGCGCGATCGCCTCATGGCCGTTCAGCAAGGCATCACCTTCAAGCGCAACCGCGAACTGGTGGGCTCCGTAGTGCCTGTCCTGCTAGAACAGGAAAATCCCAGCACAGGAATCTTTATTGGTCGCTCTCCCCGATTTGCCCCCGAAGTGGACGGTGTGATTTACGTGCGGGGTAACGGACGATTGGGTGGCCTGGTACCGGTCAAGATTACAGCAGCAGAGCCCTACGACTTGTTTGGAGAGATCTTGGATGAGTTGCCAGAGGGGTTTAGCTGGCATGGGAGGTAGGGGGGTAGTCACGGGTCATTAGTCATTAGTCATTAGTCATTGGCTCAAAGGACGAAGGACCAAAGACCAAGGACCAAGGACGAAGGACCAAGGACCAAGGCTCAAGGACGAAGGACCAAGGACCACCAAACAACCGTTTTCACGCCTTCCGCAGCCCTCTTGATATAATCATTGTCTGCGAACACCCATCCCACTACGGATTATCCGCACCCATGAATCAACTGCCGATGGACGATGCCGATTTGGCGCGTCGCGTAGAAGAACTGATTACCTATTCGAATAATCGCTATCGCATTACCGTACAGGTGGCCAATCGTGCCAAGCGCCGCCGCTACGATGATTCGGATGATGTGGACGATAGCATGCTGAAGCCAGTGAAGCGTGCGGTGTTAGAAATGTCTGATGAGTTGGTTGAACCCGAAATTATCGGAGACTAACTTGTATTGGTATTGTGGCGAGTCTCCGCAACGACATCGCCAATACGTGCCTGAATACCTGTCCTGCTAGGATTCCTCAGCCAGAATCATGCATCGCTTTTTGTTGAGCGGATTTGGTCGCGATCGCCCCGGCATGGTGGCAGCAGTGAGTAAATTGTTGCTGGATTTAGGGGCCAACTTAGAAGACACCTCCATGACTCGACTAGGGGGACAGTTTGCCATGCTGATGTTGCTCAGCGATGGCGATACTCCTTTGAGCGTGCCACAGATTGAAGCGGCGATCGCCCGGCGACGGGCGGAATTGGGGACGCTGGACTTGCACTTGCGTGTGTCTGCGGTTGAAGGGGATGGTCGTCGTCAAGAATCCGAGGCTGCTCGCTACCTAATTCGGGTGGCGGGCGCCGACCGGCCCGGAATTGTCTTTAGCGTTACCAATTATTTGGCCAGTCGCAGCATCAACGTTGTGGATGTTTCCTCCCGTCGGCTGATGGGCAAACAAGCTGTTTATCTACTGTTGTTGGAAATCGTACTGCCCGAGGATTTAACATCAGACGAATTCGAGCGGGGGATGGAACAACTTCAGGCCCAACTAGAGCTCGATATTCAGTTGGAACCCATTGACGTGATGACGTTGTGAGTTCGAGCTCGCTAAGTACTGGGGTAACTAGAGACAACACAATGCTTGCCTAATAGTGCCGCAGGCCAATCGCTAGGGAGATTTCTCAAGCGCATGCCCTTGCCCCGCCAGACCCAATGCCGCCTGACTCCTCTTGACCTTGCAGTGGTTTGCTATTGCAGCTATGGCAGTCCTAGACATTTACGAGTATCCCGACCCCATTCTGCGACAGCCCGCGGAGGTTGTGGTTGATTTTGGTCAGCAGTTTCAGCAGCATATTGATAACTTGATCGAGACCTTGTATGCGTCTCCAGGTGCTGTTGGACTAGCCGCGACCCAAGTGGGGTTGCCATTGCGAGTCTTTTTGGTCGACCTTCATCCCCAGCAGCCGGAATCCGATCTAAAAATCTACGTTAACCCAGTCATTGTGCGCAGTTCCCGCTGGAAGATGTCGCGGGAGGGGTGTCTGAGCTTCCCCGAGTATTTGGCGACGGTCAAGCGGGCTAAGCGACTCACGGTGGAAGGGTGCGATCGCTCGGGTACTCCCTTTGAGCAAGAATTAGAAGGGTTTGAAGCGGTTGTGGTTCAGCACGAGCTGGATCATTTAGATGGCGTCCTCATGATTGACCGTATTCGCAGCATTAGCAAAGACTGGCGCTTGCGAGAGCCTTCCACACCGTCAGACTGATCGGGCTTGGACGGAGTTGGACGCTTAACCGATTGAGCTGGAGCGGCGGGCCGTCAGCGGATGTTCGAGCGTCGCCAAATCTTGACTGGATATTTGGCTGGTGACGCGATCGTACAGCTCTTCCAATTGAGAGATATTGCGGCTGAGAGTGTATCGCTGCAGCACTCGCTGGCGGGCTTTCACCCCCAGTAGCTGTGTAAACTCCCGCTGATCCCTCAGGACGGGCAAGAGGGTGGCCAATTCATTGGCGGTCTTGAAGGGGGACAGCACGATACCGGCTCCATCCCCGATCGCCTCACCATCGGCTCCGACATCGGTGGCGACGACCGCCACACCACAAGCCATCGCTTCTAATAGGGATAGCGATAGCCCTTCAATTTGGGACGGCAAGATAAACACATCCGTCCCCCGCAAAATCTCAATGCGTCTGGCTTCGTTCGAAATATATCCTAGCCACTCAACTCCGTGTTCGGCGTTGTAGAAGCTTTTTAAGGTGGTGGCCATCGGTCCATCTCCGATGATGGCTAGCTTGGCTTCGGGGCCCATCTGGGCTTGTTTCCAGGCTTTTAACAAGGCTTCGACATTCTTCTCGGGGGAGATGCGTCCCTGGTACACAAACAGGCGCTCCACACCTAGCTCTTCTTTGATACCTGACGGTCCTGGAGAATACTTAGCCACATCGACGCCGTTGGGAATGATGGAAATGCGATCGCTCGGAACCCCCATCTCTTCTAAAATCTGTTTCTGAATTTGGGAGAAGATGACCGTACTGTCGTAGTTTGCTAACGAAGGGGCGTAAAGCTTGTAGAGAAAATGCTGGGTGCGAGAGGCGATATTGCGACGGCGGCGATCGAATGCTGGATGGAATGTTGAAACCGCCGGAATCCCCAGATCTTTGTACAGTTCCGGCAGCGATAAATCGAGAGGAGAGAGGGTGAGGGAGGCGTGCACCAAGTCAGGCTGGATGTCTTGGAGTGCCTTGGCTAATACTTTGCTGGATTTTGGAGTGTGAATGGTGAGGATTTGGGACTTGTAGAGAAAGGGGAGGGAGACTTCTTCTTCCCAGCAGCCATCTTGGGTGACGCTACTATCCCGGGCATGTTGAGGACTGTCGTCGGCGAAATGAATGAAGCTGACTCTATGTCCGCGCTGAACCAGTGCGTTAGTAACCTCCAGACCGTAGGTGACATTGCCACAGAACGGAGACTTCTTGCCCAGCCAAGCAATATGCATGCAGACAACCGAAACGTTTGTTTAACATTTTTAAAAGTAAGCGATATGAACGGTCGAGAGCAAATACTGCGAGGGTAAATTTCTTGTTCCTGGCTACAACCAGAGAATCGTTCGGATGGTCCCGCGATCTCGAGCAGCTCTGCAGCCCAGCACCGGCACGAGCAAGTAACACCCTGTCGGGGAGCAATCGAGTATTCGTTTCCAAACGCTACAGTTTGCTCTAAATCGCTCGGGCCACTTGCGTGGCGTAATTGCAAGGAGGTGTTTAGCAGGGGGTGTCTGCATCCGCCCCCATGGTGCCCCAGCCCACTAACCCCGATAGAACGGATAGAGCTGCCAGTGTCATCAGAACGGGCGATAAACCAAATTGATGCTCGGCCACGCTGGCCAACGCCAGGGGGAGCGACAGGGCAATATTGACCAAGTTATTTTGCAGACCAAACACTTTTCCTCGCATTGCCGCCGGCGTTTCTTCCTGAATCAGCGTTTGCATCGGAACCCCAATCATGGCCCCTGCACAGCCCAGCCCCGCAATGGCGATCGCACTAGGCCATAACTGAGGGTCTATGAGGGCCAATACGAGGAGTGACGCTGCAACTCCACCCGAGCCGATCGCACTCCACATCTGTCGGGATAGTTTCGCTCCCCATTGCCCTACCACTAAGGCCCCAATGCCCATACCCGCACCAGCGGCTGCTAGCAACACGCCAAACTGAGCGGCTGACAAATCCGGGATTAATTCAGCCAGTCGCACTGCCAAAACAGCTAAAGCAGCAAAAATGGAAAACAAAATCACCATCTGACCGATGGCAGACCGGACTCTGACACTGCGTCCCAAGTAGCGCAGTCCTTCGCGGATATCCTGCCACACTCGCCGCTCGCCCTCTGCATCGCGACTAGGTTGGCGATGCTCTCCGGTCACCATCGCCAGTAGAAGTGCCCCGGCAATGGCATATCCTCCGCCCACAGCCAGCTCTGACCCTAGCTCTGGCCCCCAGTTGAGCCACACAGAGGCCCGATTCGCTAACGCCAATAGCGGTTCCCCAATCGCAAACCCAATAATGACGGAGGCCATCATGGTGGTGGTGTACAGGGAATTGGCGGGCAATAAATTGCGCTTGCGTACAATTAGCGGGATGGCGGTTTGTTCGGCAGGGGCAAAAAATTGGGTCAATGTGGAGACGGCAAACGTAATGCCCAACAGAGCGACAAAATCCAGCGGCCATCCCCACAAGAGAATGTTCGAATCCAACCCCAACAGCAGCAAGGGGACCGCCAGCACTAGGACACCGCGCACTACATTGGTGCCTACCATCACCCACTTTTTCGACCAGCGATCGACATACACCCCCGCGATCGAGCCAAACAATACCGCCGGGATGGTGAACGCCACCATAATGGCTGCCACCCAAGCGCTAATGGAGTCTTGCTGTAGTGCGAAGTGGGATGACACGATCGCCACTAACAAGACTAAAAAAACCTTGTCGGCCAACTGGGAAAAGATTTGCCCGGCCCACAGCACAAGGAAGTTCTTATTTTGCAGGACGTCGGCGTAGCTGCCCTCAGTAGGTGCGTCACAGGCCGGGTCGAGGGATGGGATTGCTGGTTTGCTCTCGGTGCGAGCTGGGTCAAGTCGATCGGACTCGGTGCGCTCTGAGTTGATGCGAGCGGGATCGGTATATTGCTCCGCAGTCCTATGGCAGGAATTTTCAGGAATCGAATGATTGGAGAAATTGGGCGAAATCGAGTCGGAACCTTCAGCGGAAGAGGGGGGAGTTAGTACGGGGTCCTCAAGCCGGTCCATAGATATTGCAAACGAAACAGTGTGGAAGTGCGGTCTGGATATTGGGAAGGCCATCCCTAGATTTATAGTAACGGGCAACGGAGGGCGATCGAACCTCTCTTGATGGATTCTTTGGCAGAATGCGAGGAGGCTCAGCTTGCCCGAGTCGATCGTTGAACCGAACGGTATTCCAGCCCCAAATTGCACAACTCTGAGGGCACGGTTAGTGCCCTAGCTACCCGAATTTGAATACGCTGACCCCTTCTCCTGACGTTCTGACAAGCGATTCCCGCTTACTGAGTCTGAATGAGCGGATCGACTACGCCACGTTGGAATTGCTCGGTAAAGATGCTGATGACCCGTCGTTGGCGGGTGCGGATGTTGGCGCTAATGGACATCCCAGATTGCAAAGGAAAGTCGATCTCGTTCACCTGCAAGACCTGAGCATCCAACTGAATCTCGGCCGGAAATGCTTCGAACTGCCGGTTCGTCTCGGGATCGGGAGGAAGGGCATCGGAGCCAATATGAACCAGTTCACCCTTGATATCGCCAAATTCGCTGTAGGAATACGAGTCGATGCGCACATCAACAGGCATGCCTATGCGTAAGAAGCCAATATCGCGGTTGGTGATAAACACGCGGGCCACCAGAGTATCGCCAGGGACAATCCGCACTACGGGCTCGCTGTTATTGACCACGGCCCCCACCCGTGGAGTTTGTAAGTCAAAGATGGTCCCGCTGATGGGGGCACGAATCTCTTCGTATAGCTGAGTCTGCTCCACCTGCGTTAGTTCGGATTCTGACTCAATCAGTTGCTGATCCACCTCGCGCAAGCGCGTATTCCAGTTGCGCTGATACTCGGTAGTAGTAGATGTAACTTGTTCGCTGGCCTGAGCGATCGCAAAATTAAGTTCGTTTTGCTGTTCGGTAATGCGCTCGATCTCCGACAAGTTGGTTTGTACCTCTTGCTGCTGGCGAAGGTATTGCAGGCGAGACACGCCACCTTCTTCAAACAGCGGCTCGATATCTCCCAAAATGGTCTCGTTGAGTTCCAAATTGGCTCGCTCGTTGCGCAATTGCACATTCGCTTGGGCTAACTGTTGTCGTAGCTGATCGATCTGCAGGCGGGCGGCTTCGCCATCGGCGCGAAAGCGCTCGGAATTGGAGCGATACAGATCGCTGGCCTCGGATGACCAGCTCAACTCTTCGGCACGATTGGCGATGAGGGCCTGATAGACGGCTCGTTCCTCTTGCAGCAACGATCGCCGTTCCTGAATCGATTCAGCCTGAGCGGTCGACACAGTGGCATCTAACCGCATCATTAGGTCTCCGGCTTCAACCGTTTCCCCTTCCCGAATGAAAATCTCAGACACCACACCCGGTACGGGGACCTGCACCTCCTGAACGGTTCCGCTGGGTTCAAGCTTGCCGCGAGCCGGGACGGCGGCCTCAATTTTGGCAAACGTGGCCCACAAAATGGCTCCGGCAGATGCGCCGACGATGGTGCGCAAGATCCAACGGGACCAGACGGGGTCTTGGCGCAAGACGACTGGTTGGTCAAAACGGTGTAAATCTTGTTGCGTGGGAGATTTGGCCGCTAGTGCGGTGACATCATCTGCCGCAGCGATCGCCGCTCCTGTTCCCACCGGTGCCAAGGCAGACCCAGTATTATTCGCGTCAACCAACCGCTCCAACATGCCGGGGCTGAGCTGCACGAACCCTTTATGAACCGAGCGAATAGCGCTGAGCAAGTCCTCTTCAGAGGCCGTTTTGAGCAGATATCCCTTCGCCCCAGCCTGTAGGGCCTGCGACACGACATCCACCCCATCCATCGTGGTCAGCACCAAAATCTTGGTATTGGGATGATTTTGGCCGGCAGCCTTGACGACATCGAGGCCGTTAGTGCCGGGCATTTCCAAGTCCACCAGTGCTACATCTGGCTGCAGCATGGCAATTTGTTCGAGAGCCGTGTCGCCGTCTGCCGCCGTTCCGATCACTTCCATGTCCGGCTGATGCTCGACAAACATTCGCAACATTTGGCGAACGGTTTTCAGGTCATCAACAATTAAGATGCGAATCATCGGGCAGATCCTCTATGGATTCCTCTAAAGGAGTCAAGTGAGATGGGCAAACGAACAAGGATAGACGCGAGCAATGGGAGACACAAGATTGGTGGCTAAGGCTGGGAGCGCCTAACACTCTGGGGGAAAGTATTCAACGCCAAGCGCTGTTGTGCTGGAGCGTGGCTGGCCAGGCAATGAGTTATTTTTATTGTCGTATTTCGCTGCTCCATAAAGATCGCTGGACTGCGCAGATTATGTCATCGCTTCTTGCTGTTGATACAGGGTGTAGTACCGCCCTCGCAATGCCATCAGCTCATCATGGGTGCCTTGCTCTGCCAATACCCCTTTATCCATCATCACAATCGTGTCTGCCTGCCGGATTGTGCTGAGTCTGTGGGTGATGAAGAATACCGTACGGTCGGAAAATGTCTTGGCGAGGTTGTTGCACACTTGCCGCTCGGAATTGTAATCAAGGGCGCTGGTGGCCTCGTCCATGATCAGCAACGTCGGATTTTGTAGCACAACCCGAGCGATCGCGATCCGCTGCCGTTGCCCACCCGACAAGCCGGTGCCGCGCTCTCCCACGCGCGTGTTGTAGCCATTGGGCAGCTCCATGATGAATTCGTGAGCAAAGGCTACTTTGGCAGCGTTGACGATCTCCTCAACAGAGGCATCGGGGTTGGTGAGGGCGATGTTTTCCTGAATCGTGCCCTCGAACAGTAACGAGTCCTGGAGCACCATCCCGATCTGACGTCGTAACGAGTAGAGATCGACCTTGCGGGTGTCGTAGCGATCGACCGTAATGCGCCCTTCAGCCGGATCGTAGAGTCGCATCAACAGCTTCATTAGAGTGCTCTTACCCGAGCCACTTTGTCCGACAATGCCGACGAATTGACCGGGGGAGAAGGTCAAGTTAACGGACTTTAGTTGTAGCGGGCCGCTGTCCTTAAACCGGAAGCTGATGTTCTCGAAGACCACCGCACCTTTGATAGTAGGCATCGGGATGTTATTGAGATCGTCCCCTTCTACTTCTTGAGGATGATCGAGAATGTCGCTCAATCGTTCCAGAGACAGAGCTGTTTCTTGGAAGTTCTGCCACAGTTGAATCAAGCGCAGCAGCGGCTGCGTAACATACCCCGAAATAATCCGGAATGCAATCACTTGACCTAAAGTTAGGTCGCCACTCAGCACCAGAGCCGAGCCCACCCACAGCAGCAACAGTCCGGAAAGCTTGTTCAAGAAAGCACTGACAGAGCCAGCGGTGCTGGAGGTAATCACCGTTTTGAAGCCAGCACTGACGTAGCGAGCGTATTTTTGCTGCCACTGCCAACGGGTAGATAGCTCGATATTTTGGGCCTTCACCGTTTCGATACCCGAAACAGCTTCAACTAAATACGCTTGAGTTGCCGCATTGCGCTCTGCTTTCAACCGCACCTGTTGTCGCAATACTGGGGCAACTGTCAGTGTGAGCAGGGCAAAGAGGGGAACGGTGGATAGAGCCACAATGGTCAGCAGCCAGCTGTAGATCAGCATTACGCCGATGTAGACCACTGAAAAAATGGCGTCCAGCACCACCGTCAGCGCGGTTCCGGTGAGAAATTGGCGAATATTTTCTAGCTCGTTAACTCGGCTCGCCAATTCTCCTACTGGTCGCCTGCCAAAATAACGCATGGGTAAGTGCAGCAAGTGATTAATCACCTGCGTTCCCAACGTCATGTCAATTCGGTTCGTGGTATCCGCAAATAGATTGGTACGAATGGCGGTCAGAATACCTTCGAACAGGGCTACTGCAATCAGCAAGCCACCCAAAACATTCAGGGTGGAGAGGCTTCCCTGTACGATCACCTTGTCAATGATGATTTGCACCATCAACGGGTTGGCCAGGGCAAAGAGCTGCACGAAGATCGACGCAATCAGAACTTCCAGCAGTACTTTGCGGTACTTAACGATAGAAGGCCAAAACCATTTGAGGCTAAACCGCTGTTCGGGGGTGTACTGCGTCTTTTGCAGCGAGACCACTTCGATTTCGTCGCCTGCTGCCTGCACGAAATCATCAATCGAGATCGTGCGCATCCCTTCCTCGGGAATGGCGATGGTCAGCTCTTTAGCGTTGGCTGCAAACACAACGATCAACCGTTCGCGCCATTCCACCATCGACGGGGTCTGAATTTGCCCGATCGCCACCGAAGGAGCTGCAAACAGCTGAGCGTTCAAGCCCATCATTTCGGCGATCGCCCCACAGGCTTGCAGAGAAACACTCCCCACCCGCTCCTGCTGATTGAGCAACACTCGCCGCACCACATCCCTGCGGAAAGGAACGTTGAAGTATTGGCTCAGCATTTGGAAGCAGGCCATCGGAGCATCGATGGGGCCGCGTCCGCGGACGAACGGGAAGCGTTCGCTAGAGGCTTGACGGCGTTGCTTACGGGTAGCGGGTAGGGTTTCCAGTGCCCCTTCTGCGAAGGGAATCTCGGCAGAATTTACGGCGATCTCGCTGCTACCGCTGCTGGCCAATGCTGCGCTTTTGGTTGCTTTGGTGCTGCTGGCGACCGATAGGGCATGGGCAACCGAACTCGAACTCAGCAAGGCTGTGACGGGGATACCAATCAGCCGTAAGGAGGTTCCCATCTCCGCGAGTAAGCGCTGTGCATCCCCAACGGATTCAACTTCGCTACCGGCGGCAACTCCGTTGCTAACCAGCCACAGAGTATCTTCATCCAGTGCTTCGGCATCGGTGGCCCGCTCCACCATTTGGAGAGAAGCTTGGGGGGCCAGCTTGAGGGCCAGCTCCCGCAGATCGCTAACCCCCTGGCGTTCGTACACTACTTTGCCGTCCGCTCGGCCTTTCAGGTAGATACCCAACAGGTCGAACACCTCCAGCAATTGGGGAGTTTGGGTCCATGCCAACAGCTCGGGGTAGCGATCGAGCAGCTCCAAAAAGGCTGTCGATGGCATGACAGCAGCGGTGGATTCGGTAGAGGAGATCACGGCTTCACAGGGGCGATCTCGCACCAATCCCAACCATCCCACTAATTGGCCAGTGCCCAGCGAGCCCATAGATGCAGGCATACTGGTATCGGGATCGTGGCCAATCGTTCGAGCCTGTCCCTTCGATAACACATAAATTTGGCCGGGCAGCCGATCTCTCGGCACCATTGGCTGGCCCATCCGGTACCGCACCCACTTCACCTTCTGGCTCAGTTGCGCCACTGCTTTGGGAGGCAATCGATCGAACGGCGGCTGCTGGCCCAGCCACGTGTCGGTTGAAGAAGGAGAGGATGTTGAAGTCATAGTGCCGTCTTAGAATGGCCGTTACTTCGATGCTGCTTGGGATACTGCTTGCTAGGGATGCCCAGCGTATGGTGGCCGCTGAAATTGCTACTGTGGTGCTGCATCTGGTTCCGCAGGCTTGTTGTGGCGAGCCAGAACCTCCCCAACCTGTTCGCCCAACCACTCGTCATAGAGTTGAGTCAGCAATGTTTGGCGCATGGCATCGTCCAGCTTAGCCGGTAGCATTTGTTCCAAGCGCACAATGACATTCCACTTATCCAGCCGTACCGGAGGATGGAGCTGGCCCGGCTGGCTAGAGGACAAGATTTGAATCAAAGAGGGATGAATATTCCCCAATGGGACGGGGCCGACCATTCCACCAGTCTTGGCTTCGGGGCCCTGGCTGTACTGGCTGGCAATGTCGCCAAAGACTTTGTCATCTTCCTGCAATCGAAAATACAGCTCTTGAGCTGCATAGGCATCGTCCGTTCGAATTAGGGAGTAGATGGCCTTGTCGTATTGTGTTTTGTTGTCTAGGAAGTAGCCATCCAGTTGAGACTCCCAGCGATCTTGCTTGTATTGCTCGATTTTAAGCGTGCGTTCTAACCGACCTCTGAGCACCTCTGACGTTAAACCGTTATGGGCCAGCCAAGCATCAAACTGCTCCTCGGATTGGATCTGATTGCGCATCCGGAGTTGAGCTACCCCATCGTCAATGGCTCCTGGCTCTAGCGTTACCGAGGAGATCGCGTCATCAATCACCAACTCCCGCACCAGTTGAGGCATCAACTGGTAACGTTCCAGCAAGGCGGGTAGATGTTCTGAGCCGATCGTGCGGGACCCAATTGACAGGGAAAATGCCACCGTTTGTGCAGGGGTCGATACCATATCGCTCCTAGTTTACTGGCTGAATCTGCGCTCGTTTTGCTGCTTCGGGATGTCACTTTACCCAAAAACGAACCGTATCCATCTGAATCCAAACAAGGATTGCACATCCCTGGGCCACTTTGAGTCACGCATTTCGCTCTCCGGTTCGAGTACAACCTCAATACCGGCAGGCATTAGGGCTCTTATTCTTGCTGAATTGAGGGGCAAACGCTGGGTGGTGCCATGCTGTTGTGCGGTGAATGATTGGTGGGGCAATGGAACAAATATTAAAAAATCAGTTTGTTTGTGCCAATTCTTAAAGATGGGGGCAGTAGCTATTGAACAGAAAAGTTAAGGGAAGGGCTAGCTGGCCGAGTCGATCTGAGCGATTGTGCTGTTTCTGGCATTGGTTCCAGTCGTGCCCTTTCTGGCCTATCTGCCCATTTCTAAGGACGTCAATCCCGAGCACCTATACCAGTGGCCGAACCACTGCAGACAGTTCCAGCGACGCTCTCCCCTGACTAGGTCTAGAAGTCTCTGTCCTAACTGAATGGCAAACACTATTCAGTCGGGTTCAAGCCTCATGTCCGCGTCTGGGGAGAACAGTCAGCCTCAACGGAGTACAGTGGGCGATCGCGATCCGTGTTGGGTGGGAGTTAGGGCGTACTGGGAAACAGCGGCCACGTGTTGCGATAGAGGGTTGCTTGACGAGCTATTAAATTCGGTGATTGATAGAGTGTACTACCCCCTATTGCGACCTGTTTTCCTGTGCCCACACAGCAATTGCATATCTTGTGTCTCAGCAATGGTCATGGAGAGGATCGAATTGCCGTTCAGGTGGCTGTAGAGCTGCGTCAACTGGGGATCGATGTTAGTGCGATGCCGATCGTTGGCCGTGGTGGTGCCTATCAACAGGAGAAAATCTCAATTGTGGGGCCTGTCCGAGACACGATGCCCTCCGGTGGGTTTCTCTACATGGACTGGAAGCAACTGCTAGGGGATATCCGAGGCGGCTTGGCCTCTCTGACGCTTCAGCAGATGCAAGCGGTACGACAGTTCGGGGCTCGGTACGATCTGGTTTTAGCGGTTGGGGATATTGTCGTCCAACTATTGGCGTATTGGAGTCGTCGCCCTTACGCCTTTATCGGTACCGCGAAATCGGATTATTTCATCGTGGGCGATCGCGGTCCCTACAGTTGGTGGAATCGCCTCAAGCTGAAACTCAGCAAGCGACATCCCCTGACAGTTTATGCCCCGTGGGAACGGTGGTTGATGCATCCTCGCCGCTGCCTGGCGGTGTTTCCCAGAGATACCTTAACTGCGTCTAGTTTGCAGCAGTATGGATTGCCTGTGTTCGATATGGGCAACCCCATGATGGACAATCTGGAGCCCACCGCTTCTGAACAGAACGGCCTGTTAGCGAGCATCCCTACCGAGCGTCCGGCATTGCTACTCCTGCCGGGATCTCGCTCCCCTGAGGCTTACCGCAATTGGAGTCTGATGGCTGACGTTGTGCGACGGCTGCCCGATACGGTTACCAACTACGCGGCACTTGCCCCTCAACTCGATCGCGATCGATTGCACGATGCCTGGCCCGGCGAGTTATCTCCTCCCGTAACCTTCCAAGGCCACTTTGCTGGCTGCGCGCAGCGTGCCGATGTGGTGTTAGGTATGGCAGGTACCGCCAACGAACAGTGTGTGGGATTGGGCAAACCCGTTGTCACCATGCCTGGCGCAGGGCCGCAATTTACCTACAAATTTGCAGAGACCCAGCGGCGCTTGCTGGGGGCTAGCGTGACGCTGGCGAAGAATCCCGAGGAAGCGGCAATGGCTATCCAGCGGGCGATCGGGCATCCTTCTGACCTGACGGCCAATGCAACAGAACGGATGGGGACACCCGGTGCGTCCCGCCGAATTGCTCGCAAGATTCAGCAGTTGTTGAGCTAGATCGGTTAGAGCTAAACCGGTTAAATCCAGGCCAGTAAGATCCAGACTGATTAAACCCAGCGGAGCGTTCTCAGTAATGCCAGCGGGCTTGTCCTGCGTCAATCTAAGTCGTTCGACCCAACATCTTCACCCGGCCAACCCAAGTACGATCTCCACGCTCGACTGCGTCAATCCCCCATCCCTCGTTCTTCCGGCGAATTGTCGTGAAAGGCTCTGGGTAGACTATCGATGTTTGTAACTCCAACTGGGCACCCTGTCTGGACGGACCGCAACACTCCCTGCCCACCCTGCGACCGAGATCTGTTGGCTGGCAACAGGCTCGGCTTATGACGAGGTTTCATGAGCGAAACGAACGGAATGCCCCCCACCCTTGCCGATGTCAATGGTTTGCCTCCCATCCCGCTGGGTAGTGAAGCATCCCCCGACAGTACCGCCCTCGACCCCCTCAGCAAAACTCTAGCGGACAGTCCGCCCACTCGCTCTGGGAAGCGGGCTGTTCCTGCCGCGTCCCCTGCTCCTCCCCAAACCCCTTTACCAGCCGACATTTTTGAGCGCCCACCTACCCCCACTGCGATCGATCCCGACGCGTTTCCAGCCCCACCTCCGATTGCCTCCAGACCCGCTCCGCCTCCCCCCGCTCCTCCTACAAGGCCTCCTGCTCGTCCGGGGGCGACTGCTGCCCCCAAAGCGGCAGCCCGTCCCAAGGTCAATCACGTAACGTTGGAGCAACTGGTACGAGAAGCCTTTGAAAATAACTATTCCGATATTCACCTAGGCGTCGGCGAAGTCCCTCGATTTAGAGGCCGGGGGGAAATGATTCCCAGCTCCCATCCCGTCACCACCGAAGAGGTGTTCTACAGTTGGATGCGGGAGTCGCTACCTGAATCCCAAGTGGAAGAGTTCAACCAGCGGTTGGAGTTGGATACGGCGATCCACTACGAAGGGTTTGTGCGCTGCCGGGTCAACGTGTTTGTCTCGTTGTTGGGGCCAGCGATGGTGCTGCGACTCATTCCCCTGACAATCTTGACGATGGAGCAGCTCAATTTGCCCGATGTCCTTCGGGATATTTCCAAGCAGCACAAGGGATTGGTTTTGGTGACTGGCCCTACCGGTTCCGGAAAATCAACCACGCTGGCGGCAATGGTGGATTTCATCAACACCACCCTTTCCAAACACATTATTTCGATTGAGGACCCGATTGAATTTGTGCATTCCAGTAAGAAGAGCATGATTCGCCAACGAGAAGTGGGCATTCATACGCTGGAGTTTGCCAATGCCCTCAAGGCCTCGTTGCGTGAAGACCCCGACATCATCCTGATTGGTGAGATGCGCGATCGCGAAACCGTCGATACTGCCCTCAAAGCCGGTCAGACCGGTCACCTGGTGTTTGGAACCCTCCACACCAATAGTGCTGTTAAAACTATCGAGCGCCTGCTCAATATCTACAATCCTGACGAGCAGGAACCCATGCGCCTGCAAATTGCTGAGACTATGGTGGCGACAATTGCCCAGACGTTGGTGAAAACAACCGACGGCAAGCGAGCTGCCGCTCACGAAATTCTGGTCAATACGGATGCCGTTAAGGACTACATCAAGCGGGGGGCGATTGACGATATCGAAGCCCTAATTCCGCAATCTACCTATGACGGCATGGTGACGATGAACCAATCCCTTTACAACCTCTATGAAGAGGGCCGGATTACGTCAGAGGTAGCGCTAGAGGCGTCTCCACGTTCTAATGAAATGAGTCAGATGCTCAGAGGTCGAATCTAACGAGCAAGAGTTCTGTCTAGCGGATGGTTCCAGGGGGTGAATGTCCGCAAGACTTGAGCGTGCGGACGCGATGGCTTTGTGTTTCTTCACACTGAAACTCAGTCTATGAGCCGATGAGGTTGGCGCTTGCAAAAAGAATAGCAATTCTATTCGGGGCTGTTGTGGAACCAGCTCTAGCCATTACTCGGCGGGCGTTCTAGATATTGAGCATTGACATGATGGCTACGGCAGGCGGGGGACTAAGTTATCAATTTCCGCCCCACTCCCGGGTCGCAGAGCAATCGATGATTTCTGATGGGAGTGGTGCCAGGTTTAGTAAAATGAGCCTGGTTGTTACACGTGCGAACTCGTAACTCTGTTGCCACAGGCGATCGCCTACTCGAAAGAATCGGCAGTTCGATCCAGATTTTCTGGATAGATATAGTTCGAACCGTTCAGTTGAGGCCCGTTTGACAGTTGCGTTTCTCCTGCGAGTTCGTTTACAACTTGTGTCAACCCTCTTTAATCAAATCTCATTAGCAACCGGAGACTCTCTATTGTGAGCGTGATCAATGACATTATCGAAGTCGCCGATGACGAACTGCGCTATCCGACATCCAGCGAGCTAGCTGCAGTTAAAGACTATATGGGTAGTGGTGCCCGCCGTCTGCGGATTGCAGAAGTGTTGACGGAAAATCGCAAAAAGATTGTCGATGAATCCCAGCGCCTGCTGTTTACCAAGCGTCCCGAATACCGCCAACAGGGCGGCAATGCCTCCAGTCCCAAGCAGTACAACCAATGCCTGCGCGACTACGACTGGTACCTGCGATTAATCACCTATGGCATCATTGCTGGAGATAAAGGCCCGATCGAATCCATTGGTTTGGTTGGCGTACGCGAAATGTACAACGCTCTGAACGTGCCTATCCCCGGCATGGTAGACGCGATGCAGTTTATGAAAGAGGTTTCTCTATCCCTCCTCAATACCGAGGATGCTGCCGAGGCCGAGCCGTTCTTCGATTACATCATTAGCGCGATGGCTGCTTAGCGGTTAACGTATTCGAGCTGGAGGTTCGCGATCGAGCTTCCTCTCGATTCGTTGATGCTTCGAATTGCCTAGCTAGGGCAGTGTTAGCGTATTCAAGTATTGACAAGAGACTTGGCATCCTGCATTCTATATATCCGTAAGACACGGGGCTTTAGCTCAGCTGGTAGAGCACTTCAATGGCATTGAAGGGGTCAGCGGTTCGAGTCCGCTAAGCTCCATCCCTGGTAGTCGATAGTTGGTGAGGGCTTTGTTGTCTGCCTGCTGTCGACTCGGCTATTTTTAAAGACTGCTGCATGGGCAATGATGGTCTGCTGAGTCGGCGGTGGCGACAACCGCGCCAGCCTATCCCCTCTGGGTTCCGATTACAGCCAGAAAGGGCGCTCAACCCTGGTTGTACCCTTGCGCCTCAAGGGAAGGCAAATCGCATACAAAATCTATGCCTACTCACATCCATCCACGCTAACGTTAGATTCCATCCTCTGGAGTTGCCACTATGCCTCGCCCCCGCAAACGCTTTGGTCAGCATTGGCTAAAAGACAGTAGCGTGCATCGGGCCATGGTGGAAGCCTCTGGATTGAACCTAGACGTGATGGCGGGTCGCGCTGCACTGCCGGAAGATAGTCCTTGTGTGGTTGAAATTGGTCCCGGGACGGGGAAATTGAGTCGACGCTTATTGGCGGCTGGGGCACAAGTGTTGGCCTACGAACTCGATCGCGATTTGTGCACTGTCCTGCGCAAGAACTTGGGCGCTGAAGAGCGATTTACCCTAATCGAAGGGGATTTTCTGCGGCAGCCGTTGCCAGAAGAGGGGCAACTGGTTGTGGCCAATATCCCCTACAACATCACTAGCCCAATTTTGGATAAGGTCTTGGGGACGCCCGAAGCTCCGGTGCAGCAGTTTTCCACCATCGTCCTGCTAGTACAAAAGGAAATTGCCGATCGCCTGTGTGCGGAAGTGGGTACGAAGGCGTACGGGGCGATGTCGGTGCGGGTGCAGTTTTTGGCTGAGTGTGAAATCCTGCGCACAGTGTCCAGAAAATCTTTTCAGCCGCCCCCCAAAGTTGAATCTGCAATTATCCGTTTGAGCCCCCGCCAGCACGAAGCGGTTCCTCAAGATGCCCGTTGGCTGTCTGTATTAATTCATCAAGGCTTCGCGACTCGCCGGAAAACCTTGGGGAATGCCTTACAATCGCTGGCGGATAAGCAAGCCGTTTACGACGCTCTTGAAACAATCGGACATCCTCCTCTCAGTCGGGCTGAGGCCCTATCTGTGACCGATTGGGTTGCACTCAGCAATACCCTGGTTCCTAAGCCTGCGTCTGCGTCATCCGTAGCCCTAAAAAGCGGGTCTTCTCCTACTAATTGCGAATCCGTATCGAGTTCGAGCCAATCGTGACTGAATTTACAGCTTTTCAGCAAGCAATAACCTATTTGCTCAAACTGGTAGTCCTGACGTTGGCTCTCTCGATCGCTGTCAAGTACGGTGGCCCTTACCTGCACGTACCCGAAAAGCCAGCGATCGCGTTAGCCATCTTGCTGACACCTGCCGCAATCGTTTCTATTACGCTGGTGGTGCTACAAAACAGTCAAGCCGCGCGTGAAACCGAGCGATCGGAGTGAACTGTTTGTGAGTTATTTGAGGCTCGATTGCGTTGAAAGGTATCAGATGTGCCAATAATCCAGCAGTCCACAGATATTGGCGATCGCACCATTAACCAGAGTAGAGATCTCGATCGGGGCGGGCTTAAACTCCCCTCTAAAATCAAGTAGCTGTACCAACAGCAAATAACCAATGCTGAGCAGCAATGCAAGTGCTCCCGTGAAAACCGCCACCAATTTCGATCGATCCATCGTTACAGTCTTGCTCCAGTTATGCATGGGTTGAACCCACACCCTCCAGGGTAATGGAGATCGGTGGCCGCCCCGGACAATCAGTCAGTTCGATAACCTCAGAGGTTAAATGCGCTGGAGCAGGGTGGGGCCGTGGGTATCG
Organism: Cyanobacteria bacterium J06642_12; assembly: GCA_039817825.1. Lineage (GTDB taxonomy): Bacteria > Cyanobacteriota > Cyanobacteriia > Thermostichales > PCC-7336 > PCC-7336. The sequence continues at coordinate 107,077 of JBCBVA010000002.1, forward strand.
GTGCCACAGGTGGTGAATAGAGAGTGCTTGCGAGCCAGATCGAGGGCAACCTGTGTTTGTCGCGAACTGGGAACCCACGGGCAGGGATTTGAATAGCTGTAGTAGGTTTCAACACCATCAACACCGACCTCTGCTGCTGCACCCACCAGTCGCTCTGCCGAACTGCGATAGCGAAAGGGGTGAGCTAACACCGTTAGACCGCCTGCAGCATGAATGGCAGCGATCGCTTCACTAGCAAAATAATCGCGTCCCTGAGCGACTTGTCGGCGCAAATAGGGTGTCAACCGGCGATGGTCAGGGTCAAACCCATAGCCCAACAGGTGAACCTCACAATCGAGTAGCCAGACATTCAGTTCAATCCCCGACCACAAAATGGGGTCGTCTGAGGCCGTTAAGAGCTCTTTGGCTTGGTGGTATCCCGCTAAGGTGTGGTGGTCGGTAATAGCCAGACCCTTCAGGCCGATGTCTCGCGCCTGGTGGATGAGCTGTAAGGGGTTGAGTTGACCGTCCGAGCACGTCGTGTGCATGTGGAAGTTGTAATGCAGCGGGCAACTGTCAGGCCCGATTTCGTTCCAAATCGCTCGCAATTGGGCAATGCTAGAGCGTGGTGCAATCGTCGTACTCATCCTTCCCCTTGCGCCTCTGGCGAAGTGAACGTCAGCCGTAGCTACCTTCGTACATATTTATTCATATACAGTCTACCCATTTTCGAAAGTTCGCTACTAGCGTTTTTCCGTGTAATGTTCTTTGCGCTACTGAGAATAAACAGTCGCGGTTTAGAGAAGGGGCTGCTGGCGGTACGGTATCCACGCAAGTCTCGATATTGCGGCACATGTTGCCGCCGCTATTCTGCTCGCACGAATCATGCTATCTCTCTGACAGCCTGAGTTCGATAGCCCTTATATCTAGAAGTAGGCAGTAGCCCGTGCAAGCCCAGGGAATGAAAGCCCGAGGATGAGTCAAGTGCGCT